>JAUCGN010000041.1 GCA_030378125.1 Thiotrichales bacterium HSG1
TCATAATTTCTGTAAAAATTAAAGTATAAAATTACAATGCTAAGTTGCATAAAGGAATTATGTAATTTTAAAATATAAATTATATGTATATTAAATTTAATTATTTATATAGTAACTTATTGTATTTGAAATGTTTCATAATATGATGATCTTGTCAATGCGTAAGTCCTATACTTGTTTAAAAATGACTAAGATATTTTCTGGCATATATTCATGAGCGATTTCGTTTCTTAAGGTTCGACATTGAATAAATTGTTGTGCTTCTTTGATAAGTCCTCTCTTTTCAGCACGGTTAATTCTATCTAATAAGGTATCTGGCATTTCTAATTCAATTTCATCAATTAAACGAATACTAGATTTTTATAATAATTATTTATCAGACCTAAATTGTAGTTTTTTATTTTATTATTTGTCAAGTATTTATAAAATATTTTTTTATTTCCTGACATTTTTGTTTTTTGGTGGGTTTGTATGAGTGAGAGTCGCAAAACTTAACTTATTCTTGTTATTCTCGTTATTCTCGTTCCCACATATTCTCGTTCCCACATGCTATGTGGGAATGCAGGAACACCGCGCTGCGGTGCGAGTGTGTTGGATTGTGTTATACGCTCCGTGGCACGGAGGTTAGGCGTTACCACGTGGCACGTGGGAACGAGATTACGATATTGTCTCGTCCCCACATGCTATGTGGGAATGTAGGAATACCGCGCTGCGGTGCGAGTATGTTGGATTGTGTTATACGCTCCGTAGCACGGAGGTTAGGCGTTACCACGTGGCACGTGGGAACGAGATTATACCGCTGCGGTGTGGGTGTGATTTTTTTTATTTTTGGAGATTAGTTATGAAACTTAAAGTTGGTAGTATGGTGTTGGGGTTGTGTTTGGCTAGCTCAGGTTGGGCGGAGCCGACTATATCTCAGGATGTACTTGATGCTATTGCTTCGGATGGTTCGGTGCGAGTTATGGCTCGGTTGGATGTGCCGTTTACGCCGGAAGGTGAGTTGTCGGAGGCTGAGAGGTTGGCTCAGAGGTCGCTGATTGCGGATGCTCAGGGTAGTTTTGAGGCTGAGTTGAGGCGTGGTATTAATAATGGGGGGATTGATGACCCAAGTGGTGTTGGTGGTACTATTTCGTTGATTAATAAGGCGATTAAGTTTGAGACTGTGCCTTATGTGGCGATGCAGGTGACTGGTGTGTCGTTGAGTGCGATGTTGAATGATGATTCTGTGGCTAGGATAAGTTTGGATCGGCCGGATGATGCAAGTTTGACTAGTGGTCTGAAGGTGATTGGGGCTGATGTGGTTCATGCTGGTGGCAATACTGGGGCTGGTCAGACTGTTGCTGTGGTTGGTAGTGGTGTGGATGGTTTACCTAATGTGTTGAGTGAGCATGAGGCTTGTTTTTCTACTACTGATGATACTAAATATGCTAGTACAGTTTGCCCTGATAAGTCTATTGAACAGAAGGGGATTGGTGCTGGTGCGGCTTGTAAAGCATCTAAGTGTGATCATGAGACTAAAGTTGCTAAGGTTTTAACTGCTGTTGCTCCTGATGTTAGTTTAATTCCAGTACAAGTATATTCACAGTTTGAATGGCAGAATTGTAATGGTTCGCCAGCTCCTTGTGGTCGAAGTTTTCAGAGTGATCAGGTTCGGGCTTTGGAGTATTTGTTGAAGTTGAAGCAGGATGGGGTTGATATTTCTGCGGTTAATTTGAGTCTGAATGGTGGTGTGAAGCAGGCTGGTAGTTGTGATGATGATAGTCGGAAGGAGTCGGTGGATAATTTGTTGTCGGTTGGTGTGGTGACGATTGCTTCGGCTGGGAATCAGGGTTTTGCTGATGGTGTACAGGCTCCGGCTTGTATTTCTTCGGTGGTTGCGGTTGGGGCGACTGATGTTTCTGGTGGTATTGCGGAGTTTTCTAATCGTGGTGGTGAGTTGGATTTGTTGGCTCCGGGTGTGATGTCTGTTGATGGTGAGGATTTACAGGGTACTTCTTATGCGGCTCCGATGGTTGCGGGGAGTTATGCTTTGGTGAGGGCTGCTAGACCTGATGCTGATGTTGCTGAAGTTATGGGTTTGTTGAAGGATTCTGGGCAGGATGTTGATGGTAAACAATGGATTGCCAATTTAAACGCAATTGTAGGTAGATCATGTAGTTCTTTTGGTTATGGTTGGAGTCAGTTCGCATATGATGGAAGATCAAATATTCATTTTTGCAAGCAAACAACAACTAGTAACCCAACTACTGGCTTGATTAACGTTCGAGGATTTGCCCCAGGACACATAAATTGTTCTACTAAATTTGGTAGTGGATGGAAAAACTTCGCTTATGATGGAATGGCAAAAATCACTTTTTGCATGAAGAAAGGAAATGTTAATAATAAATATATTACTGATGTAAATGCTTTTCAAGGTAATGCAAAGTGTGAAGGCCGATTCAATGGTAAGAATTGGAAAAGAGTGATTTACAACGGATATTCTGTAATAACTTTTTGTGCTAAATTTTCTGAACAAGTGGAACAACAGGTTATTAATTTAAAGGTAATTCAACCTGTTCAACATACTCTAACAGTTACAAAAACCGTCAATGGAACCATAACCACCACCGACAATACCATTAATTGTGGTGAAACCTGCCAAGCTGACTATGAAGTTGATAGTACAGTTACCTTAACAGCAATTCCAGAAACAGGTTATACATTTACTAATTGGACTGGTGATTGTTCTGGTACTTCTGCAACAACAACTGTTACTTTGGATTCAGCTAAAAGTTGTGAAGCTGTTTTTGAAAAATCTGAAGCTCCAACCACATTAGAACTAGTACAACAAGCATATTGCCGTGTATTAGAAAGACCCGTTGATGATAGTGGACGTGTAACTCATGTCAATTATTTGAATTCTGGAAATTCTGTTAAGGACTTGATGCGTGTATTGTTACTTTCAGCAGAACATAAACAACGTTTTTATGATGGTAAAACAACTGAAGTTTTGCTTAAAACTATGTTTGATCATATTCTTGCACGAGAAACTGATCCATCTGGTTTAAATGCTTGGATTAATGCTATGGATGTTGAAGGTTGGTCATGGGATACAGTTATTAATACTATACTTGATGAGCCTATGTCAAGAGAATATGATACAAGATTTGGTAATGACACTGTTCCCGGTAATGGTCGTATTGGATGTGGTGAGGATAATATTGAATTGCCAGAACCTGTTTCCAGTTGCGATATTGTTAGCGATGGTTTAGTTGCTTGTCTACCATTTTCTGGTAATTCTTTAGATGCTAGTGGTAACAACAATCATGGTACTGTATATGGAGGAGCTACTTTAATAACAGATGAATCTGGCAATACAGGTAATGCTTATAGCTTTGATGGTAAAGATGATTATATTCAAATACCTAACAATGAATCATTACAATTTGGCTATGATAATTTCACATTCCATAGTATTGTTAAAATGCCCTTAAATAGCAACAAAAAACAGTACAACAAAATTTTTGCCAAACCGAGAAATACATCTACAAAAGGTGTTTCACTTTATACTAATTATGCTAAACCATGTTTTCAAAGCATGAGAATTGGCAATGGTGGTAATGGTGGAGTTGGATTATGCAGTAAGAAAAAACTCAATGATGATAAATGGCATTATGTTACTGGTATCAGAGAAGGTGATTTAATGAAACTGTACGTTGATGGCAATTTTGAAGGTTCTGCTTATGGTGCTTCTGAATTCAATATTTGGTCAACTGAACCGTTAACAATTGCTCATCAAATATCCTCCACTGGAAAATTACCATTTAAAGGTGATATATCTGAAGTTAGGGTTTATAATCGTGCCTTATCTGATTCTGAAGTTAAAAAACTTGCTGGTGTTGAAGAACCTGTTGCTACTAATGGCTGTGAAACTGTTAGTGATGGTCTAGTTGCTTGTTATCCATTTCCCGGAGATGCCAAAGACTATAGTGGTAATGGGAATCATGGTACTGAATATGGTGGTTTAAACTATACTGATGGAAAGATAGGACAGGCCGCCAATTTTGATGGAATAGATGATTACATTAATGTTGCTGATGATGATAGCCTAGATGATACATCATATTTGACAATTGCTTTGTGGGTAAACTTTCACTCATTTAATGCTACAGGAACCCACACTAAGAATCTTCTTCCTATAATAAATAAGCATTATAGTAGCGAAATCAAAGGTAAGAATTCTTACGGTTTATCATTACACAATGAATCTAGGGATATTGATTTTACTACTTTTGACTCACAAAATTTACATGGTGGTGTATCTAACTCATTTGGTGGTACACCGGATTCTCCTGAATTAATGTTAAGTCAATGGTATCATTTAGTTGCAATTTTTGATAAAGGGCAAATTAGAATATTTCTAAATGGAAGTTTAATAACTTCACAAGAAACAAATATTACTCATATTGGAAATTCTCCAGAACCACTAAAAATTGGTGATTGGTTTTATCAGCATAGTGCGTCTTATCCAATAAGATACTCAACTTTTGAAGGACTTATGGATGATGTCCGCATTTACAACCGTGCCATAACCGAGCAAGAAATCCAAACTCTCTACAATCTTGTTCAACCACCAGTTCCAAGTGGCTTAACCGTCACCAAAACTGGCAACGGCAGAGGCAGCATCCTATCTAAAGTCAAAGGCGAAGATTGGACAATTAACTGTGGCTCAAACTGTCAACAAGCCAACTACGAATATGCCCCTAATAGCAAACTCATTATCCGAGCATACTCAGACAAAGGCTTTACCTTCAAAGGTTGGACTGGAGACTGCACAGGTACAAATAGCAAAGTAACCATGACAATTGACTCAGCCAAAACCTGTACCGCTCAATTTGAACCAGAAGATACCGCAAAACAGCTAACCATCACCAAAACTGGCAATGGCAACATCACCAGCAAAGATGGCTACCTTGACTGCGGAACCACATGTTCAGCCTACTACAAAGCTGATAAAATAGTTCGTTTACAAGTCACCCCAGCCACCGACAACATATTTATGGGTTGGTCAGGAGACTGCAACGGCCTCAAAACTAGCCAAGTAGTAACTATGGATACAGCCAAAAACTGCACCGCAACCTTCCAACCACTCGTTGCCGGCAACCAAACATTCACCGTCAACAACACTGGCGAAGTTGGAACCATCAAAATAACCAAAACTGGTGACAAAAAAGCCAACCTCGTATGTCGTGGCAGAGAAGGCTGCACCCAAGCCCAACATGACTATCAATTTGGCGACAAAGTTAAAGTACAAGCAATCCCAACTACCAACTTCAAATTTGAAACGGGTAGCGGAGACTGTGACTGGAAACTTGACGACAAAGGCAGAGCATCCGCCACCGTCCTCATGGATTCCGCCAAAAACTGTACCGCAAACTTTAGCCTACAAGATAATCCAAGTAAGCCAATGTATTTGCTGACTATTCAAACTGGTGGAACTGGTAGTGGCACAGTCAACAATCCAGCCCGCATCGACTGCGGCACCGATTGCACAGCTGACCATTACTCAGAAAATACCACAGTTTGGGTCAAAGCAAAACCTGGTTCACTATCCAAATTTGCTGGCTGGACAGGTGACTGTGAAGGAAAAAATAGTGGCCTAAAAATCACCATGACCAAAGACATGACTTGCACCGTCAACTTCCAAAGCGACTTAGAACTTATCGCCGACGAAATGATAGAAGCATTCTATGCCAATGGAAAATTAGCAAATGGTAGTTCAGTTGCCGAAGTTTATCCACGAGCAAGCAATGAACCACGAGTCAAAGAAGCCTTTTGGTTAGCGATGACCGCAATCATGCTAGTTGATCAGCACCTAACTGTCAGCAATACTGAGCAATGGCCAACTCAACTGGATAGCATCGAACTGTTACCTAATGATCCAAATGTTGACTATACCAGTAGCATCAAGATAATGGATAGTGAAATCATCGGTATTGAGGTTAAGTTATTAACTGCGGATAATACTGAGCAAGAGACTGGAATTGCTATCTATTATAGTGATAATCCTCCTGATAACTCACTAGATGATGGCAGTGGTTGGGGCGTATCTTCAGCTTATTTCTCTCGGTATGCTTTTTGGTTACGATAGAGTATAATTGTCTTAAATACGCTCCGTAGCAATGTGTTACCCTCTCGTCCCTCTCGTTCCCACATGCTATGTGGGAATGCAATAACACCGCGCTGCGGTGCGAATATGGTAATACGCTCCGTGGCACGGAGATCAGGAGTTACCACGTAGCACGTGGGAACTAGAGAGAGAGAATATATATACTTCTCGTTCCCACATGCCATGTGGGAATGTAGGGACACCGCGCTGCGGTGCGAATATAGTAATACTCTCCGTAGCACGGAGATCAGGTGTTACCACGTAGCACGTGGGAACTAGAGAGAGAGAATATATATATGGGAAGAAGTCGCTATAAAGTAGTCCAAGATAATGCACCACATTTTATGACTTGCACTGTACTTGAATGGTTACCTGTATTCACTCGCCCAGACACTGTAGAAATTATACTAGAAGCATTTAATTTTCGTCAACAAAATTATGATTTTCGCTTATATGGCTACGTTGTTTTAGAAAACCATGTTCATTGCATTATCCAATCACCTGATCTACAAAAACAAATTCAACATTGGAAATCTTATACAGCACGGCAAATTATTGATTATTTACACGCCAATAAGGTGCATAAGATATTAAAAAAGTTAGCTTATTATAAAAAAGCTCATAAAACCGATAGAGAATATCAGTTTTGGGAAGAAGGAACTCATCCGCAATGGTTACAAAATGAATCTATGCTATTGGAGAAGTTGGAGTATATTCATAATAACCCGGTGAAACGTGGTTATATTGATGAACCATCACATTGGCGTTATTCAAGTGCTAGGAATTATGCTGGATTGGAGGGGATTATTCCTGTGTATACGGAATGGTGGTCTCGTGATTAATTTCTGTATACTGTAATATTTTCTCTCGTTCCCACATGCCATCTCTCGTTCCCACGTGCTACGTGGGAATGTAGAACACCGCGCTGCGGTGCGAATAAATGATTATGGTATTATACTTAAAATAATACGCTCACGCTCCGTAGCACGGAGCTTAGGCGTTACCACATGGCATGTGGGAACGAGAAAATACGCTCCGTAGCACGGAGATCAGGCGTTACCACGTGGCACGTGGGAACGAGAAAACGAGAAAACTGACCAAAAAAAGGAGTCTCAAATGAAAAACTTATTCATCCTGTGTATTTTTCTTCACCATGTTTCTCTCTACGCTGAAGTAATAACTGATGGCACACTTGGAACAGCAACAAATTTACCCGGCCCCAACTACCTTATTGATGAATCTCTCGGTAAGCAATACGATAATAATTTATTTCATAGTTTTCAAGATTTTAACTTAGATGCTGGTAGCTCTGCTATTTTTTCTGGACCAGAGAATATTCAAAATATTATTAGTCGGGTAACTGGTGGTAATCCGTCTAATATTAATGGTTTAATCGAATCAACAATTCCTAATGCTGATTTTTATTTTTTTAATCCAAATGGAATTATGTTTGGTCCAAATGCTAGTTTAAATATTTCAGGTTCTTTCCATGCCAGCACTGCCGATTATTTACGATTAGGCGAAAATGGCAAATNTTCNNCCACTCATCCAGAACAATCAATATTGACTGTAGCGGAACCACAAGCTTTTGGTTTTTTGGATAATCCGGCTGATATTGATATTCAGGATAGTATTTTGTTTGTATATCCAGAACAAACTTTATCTTTAGTTGGTGGTGATATAAATATTGAAGATAGCATTTTATTTGTACCAAGTGGCCAAATTAACTTAATTTCTGCTGCGAGTGGTGGAGAGTTTCATTTTAATAATGATCCAGTCACATTTGAAAAATTAGGTAAAATTAATATTTCTCAAACTTTGGCTCAACAATTAAAAGAAGTTGGTTCTGCTAATATTGATGTTAGTGGAATGCCTATTCTTAACATGTTACCTCCTAATATCGGTGGACAGATATTTGTTAAAGCTGGACAATTAATTTTAAATAAAGGTTTTATGTTCGCTGATACTTATCAAGGAGATGGAGGAAATATTGATATTTTAGTTAATGATTTACAACTTAAAAATGGTTCTAAAATAAGTAATTACAATTATGGAAATGGTCAAAGTGGAAATATTGATATAGCAGCTGAAACAATTACATTAGCTGATTTAAATTATGAATTTAATGATCCTAATGATTATAATGTGTTAGATATTGATATGAACAATTACAATATAATTGGAACAGATAATTACGAAGATGGTATTAGCGGAAATATTAATATAAAAACCAATATATTGGATGTTAATCATGGAATCATAGCATCAGCAGTAAAAAAAGGTGGCAATGCAGGTAATATTACTATTAATGCTGAGTCTAAAGTTACTTTGAATAATGTCAGTAGTATTTCAGCTTCAACTGAGGAAAACTCAAGTGGAAACGCTGGTAATATTTTACTAAATACTAGTACTTTAAAAATAACTAGTGGAGAATTAGATACCTTTAGTTATGGAACTGGTAAATCAGGAAATATTAATGTAACTACTGATAATGCTTACTTATATAAATCAAATCTCGTATCTGAAAATCTTAACTTAAATGGTGGGAATGTTAATTTTAATATTGATCAAACGTTATTTACTAACAATGTTAAAATAATGAGTTTAAGTAAAGGGTTAAATGGTGGAAAAATAACGATTAATACACCTGAGTTTGTTGTATTAAATGAAAGTGAACTTAATGCTACATCCGACCAAATAACTGATGGTCAAATAGCTATCAACACAAATTATTTTATTAAATCTATCAACAGCACTTTAAAAGGTGATGTTTTAATCAATTCAGGCCAAGAAAACTTCAGCAACAGCCTTGTGAATTTAACCAAAACCCTTGCCGATGCCTCCAAACTCCTCGCCAAAAGTTGCATCGAAACAGCCCAAGACGATAGCTCTTTTAAAGTAACAAGCTACCTTTCCGATACAGATATAGAAGATTTATTAAGCAATCCCCAACCACTTCAAGCCAAATTAGCAGAAATTCACCAATTACTTAAATTAAACCAGCAAGAATTAACAGCAATTCAACTATTAAACGCTCCCTACCGAAATTATAAATTACAATGGCAACGTGGTAAATTATTCAAAGCACAAGGAAAATATATTAATTCTATTGTCGCCTATAAAAATGCTATTGAAAAATTAACTAAAATTCGTCCTCATCTAACTAAAATCTATAAAGAACATTTTCCAAATGGAGAACGCTCCGAATTAAGAGATATATTAAAACCAATATTTACCGAATTAATAGAAATACTATTACAACAACCTGACCCCAATCTTAAACAAATTTTAGGTATTATAAATAAACTCAGAACTGCCGAATTACAAGACTATTTCCAAGATAATTGTACTAAGGATACCATTGATTTAGAAAAAATTGATACCAAGCATACTGCTATTATTTACCCAATTTTTTTGTCAAATCAAGTTGAATTAATAGTTAGTTTACCCGGAGAGCAACGTTTACATAAAACACTTGCCCCAACTCCAGAACAATTAACTAAAATTATCAATATATTAGCTAATAAATTAAGCTGTGAATACTGTGAAAAAGATAACAGCTATCTTGCTCCATCCCAACAACTATATGATTGGATCATCCATCCAATTAAATCAAAATTATCTAATGAAATTAACACATTAGTTTTTGTACCAGATGGCCCATTATACTCAATTCCAATGGCAGTGCTTCATGATGGAAAGCAATTCTTAATCGAAAAATATGCTCTTGCCATTGCACCAAGTTTAACTATGGACAAGTTTTCTGCTGAGAATAATTCTTCACCAAAAATTCTACATAGTGCCTTAACAAAATCACAACACCCAGAATTGTTCCCTCCTATTCAACATTATTTTCCCAAAATGCAGCAAGAATTGGAGAATAATTTTAATGTTATTACTTTAAAAGGTGAAGATTTTATTACCAATAATCTTGAACAAGAATTACATATTAATCCATATTCAATGATGCATATTTTTTCTCATGCCCAATTTTCCAAACAAGTTGATGATACTTTTATCGTTACCTTTGATGATAAGATAAGTATGGAAAGGTTAGAAAAACTTATTAATCCACAACAATATAGTGATAATCCTTTAGATTTATTGACTTTAAGTGCTTGCCAGACTGCAAAAGGAGATGAAAGAGCATCTTTAGGATTAGCTGGTATTGCTTATAAAGCCGGTACACGCAGTGCAGTTGCTACACTTTGGAATGTTCATGAAGATATAGCTTTTTATTTTTTCAAATATTTCTATCGTGAACTTGCCAATAACAAAACTAAATCCAAAGCTGTTCAAGCTGCTCAATTAAAATTGTTAAATTGGCATCACCCACATGATTGGTCACCATTTTTGTTGATTGGGTATTGGCTTTAAGATAAGCAGGATATCAAATCAGGTATGGTCATACTATCGTTTACAAAGGAGGACATTTGTCTTATTGTTCCAGCCATTGCTGTTTAACCAAAATTTTATGCCTAGCATCTTTGTACAGGACAAAGTGTTGAAAAAAGCAGAGTGAGTAGGTAAAAAAAGGTTTATAATAGTTTATCGAATCCGACACTGGGCTCAAAGTATAATTAATACAAACAAAATAAAAATTAATAATAGCTAAACACGAATTAATAGTTTAAAATAGGCTCATGGAAGAACTAAAGCAATCAGAAAAATGCCCCGTATGCGGAAGCTTAGAAATAAAGACAATAAGCCACTACGATACAGTACACAATGGTAGCAGACGAATGCATCAATGCCAAGAGTGTAAACACAATTTTTCAGAGACACAGGGAACACCAATGGCACATGTCAAAACGCCGTTAAGCAAAGTCGCAAGTGTGTTTCGTGTACGCAGTGAAGGAATGGGTCTAAGAGCAACAGCAAGAGTCTTTGGCATCCACAAGAATACGGTCGCTGATTGGGAGAGCAAGTTTGCTGAGCAGAAGGAACCTCTTATGCTTTATGCAGTCTGCCATGAGTTCATAAACCTGACCTTTGAAGGTGACGAGTTGTATACCATCATTGGGAAACGGTGCGAAGCATCTGATTCAGAAGGATGGACAGCAGTTATTATGGAACGTGCAAGTCGATTCATAATTGAGCAGCGTTGTGGTAAGAAGGATGGACAGATGTTCACAGATGTTATGGAAACAGTAGTTGATTACATCAAGCAGAGTGGAGATGTCACTTTCTT
>JAUCGN010000357.1 GCA_030378125.1 Thiotrichales bacterium HSG1
AATCTACGATTTTTCAGAGTATCTGGATGAGCGATATTAGCACGACTGAGAGGAGTGGCTGCAACTATTTTTAAATAATTAGTTTTACCCGCAAACATTGTGACCGGTTCAAATTCTATTACCGGCAATAGATAAAATTTTTCGTCAATATTTACAAATCTAGCTGGTTCTCTACTTATAATTTCAGTGGGAATTGCTGTTGGTTTAGACTCTAAATTAGAATATATCGACTTAACTTGTTGTCTCCTGTCCTCAGCTTCTACTATTTTTCTTAAAGAAGCTTTACTATCAAACATCAATATTGAATTGCGGCGTTCTTCACCGATTCCTGGATGGGTATAAGATACAACAAGTGATTGTTTCCATTCTATAACATCTTTAGCTAACATCCAACCAATAGGTTTTTTCATATTTAAACCAACTTGATACCAACCTTTAGGATAAGTTGGTTCAGAAAAATCTAAATTAAGACGTTGAAAAACATAAACTGGCCAAAAAGCTTTTACATTTGAATTAATAACTTCAGAATTAATATCAGGCTTAGCATACAATGCAGATAAAGCTCTTGGTAAAGCACGTAATGGTAAGTTAGTAGATAATTGACGACATACATCATGATCTTTACAACGAATATCATCTTTAGGTTTGGTTACTTTTAATTTCTTAGGTAAGACCGATGACGTTATGTCTACAGGCAATGGTTCATCAATCTTCATAAGAGCAAGCTGTATATTGTTGTCACCTGCCAAAATATTAGTTGTCCATATTAATCCGATCAAAATAGCTAATCTGTAATTGTTCATTATTTTTTCCTAATATTAAAGATAAATGGAGTTCAAACCTTCAGGTTTGAAAGTTTAATACATCAAATTTTAAAAATCTTCCCAATCCCCATCATTTTTTCATGTTGGGGAAATTGAATCGCCAAAGATTGAGCCTATTGCATACCTACCAGATGAAATCACTATGACCTCTGAAAAAAATGATGGGGATTGGGAAGATTTTTAAAATTTGATGTATTAAACTTTCAAACCTGAAGGTTTGAACTCCATTTATCTTTAATATTAGGAAAAAATAATGAACAATTACAGATTAGCTATTTTGATCGGATTAATATGGACAACTAATATTTTGGCAGGTGACAACAATATACAGCTTGCTCTTATGAAGATTGATGAACCATTGCCTGTAGACATAATGTCATCGGTCTTACCTAAGAAATTAAAAGTAACCAAACCTAAAGATGATATTCGTTGTAAAGATCATGATGTATGTCGTCAATTATCTACTAACTTACCATTACGTGCTTTACCAAGAGCTTTATCTGCATTGTATGCTAAGCCTGATATTAATTCTGAAGTTATTAATTCAAATGTAAAAGCTTTTTGGCCAGTTTATGTTTTTCAACGTCTTAATTTAGATTTTTCTGAACCAACTTATCCTAAAGGTTGGTATCAAGTTGGTTTAAATATGAAAAAACCTATTGGTTGGATGTTAGCTAAAGATGTTATAGAATGGAAACAATCACTTGTTGTATCTTATACCCATCCAGGAATCGGTGAAGAACGCCGCAATTCAATATTGATGTTTGATAGTAAAGCTTCTTTAAGAAAAATAGTAGAAGCTGAGGACAGGAGACAACAAGTTAAGTCGATATATTCTAATTTAGAGTCTAAACCAACAGCAATTCCCACTGAAATTATAAGTAGAGAACCAGCTAGATTTGTAAATATTGACGAAAAATTTTATCTATTGCCGGTAATAGAATTTGAACCGGTCACAATGTTTGCGGGTAAAACTAATTATTTAAAAATAGTTGCAGCCACTCCTCTCAGTCGTGCTAATATCGCTCATCCAGATACTCTGAAAAATCGTAGATT
>JAUCGN010000358.1 GCA_030378125.1 Thiotrichales bacterium HSG1
TATGTTAGTAACTGCTTGTAAAATATCACTTAATTTAAGTATAGAGTTGTTCCATCGCACTCTAGCTCGATGAGTGGAATAATTAATTTGTACATCAATAATTCCGTTCAAAGTCCGCAGGTGACGTTCGTTTAACCAAATACAAGCTGCACAAGTTATTCCTTCTAAAATTAAAGCGGCTTCTTTAACAGACTTTCCTTCAGTTCGCACAAATGTTTTTTGAATTGCTGGATTATCATATACGGTAAATTTTTGGAGAACTTTTGGAATTGGTTCATTAACAGTGGTACGATATTTATAAAAATCGTGTAAATCAGCATCAATAATAGCTTGTGCTACTGCTTGACAGCCAAAACAACACATAGGTTGAGGTTCATTTTCAATTATAACAGACAAGTCGATATGGTTGGGAATTGGTAAACCGCAGTGGTAACATTTTGGCATAAATATTTTGACTCAAGTCTTTTTCTGTAGGAAGACTAAGGTTTTTAACCATTTATGGGTAGTCCCTACAAACCAATGCAGGTATGTTGTAATATTATACTAACATAAATTAAAGTGTTCAATACTATTTATCAAACAATTCCCTGTTCTAAACAAAAGACCATATTTCATCACATTGAATAGTTTACTTTTTAGGTTTAATATCAATTATTTTTGGAACTGTATCATATTTTTTGTTGACATTTGCAACCAACATTTGGATACACCAACAACTCTTACAATACTTGCCAAAATATTTTTAACTTTTTACACAACACTACTTTGTTCAGGACTAGCAACTATATTGTTAACAATATCAATTAACTGACATTGCTCAGAATTACAGGATAAAACAACAGCACTATTATTAGTCCAATTTCCTAATACCCAACGAGTTCTATCACCTTCCTTATGAACTTTAGGAAGATGTGTATGACCATGAATTAGTTGATTTACATTATATTTCAAAAGAACTTGGTTAACTGCATCTGGAGTTACATCCATAATCTTAGGGATATTATTTTTAACTTTAAGCTGACTTGAATCACGAGCTTGTTTAGCTAATTTACGCCTGACTTCTAAAGGCTGAGATAAAAAGAATTTTTGCCAGTTTGGGTCTCGAACTTGCTTACGAAAAGCTTGATAATCAATATCCAAAGTACATAAAGTATCACCATGCATTAATAAAGTAGGAATACCATATAAATCAATAATATAATGATCAGGAATTAACTGACAACCAGTTATAGCACTAAACTTTTTACCCAATAAAAAATCCCTATTGCCGTGCATTATAAATACTGGAATTGTTAAATTATATAGGCTTGTTAATATTTCCTGATAGTTAGGCTCATCATCCCCCAACCAAGTTTCAAATAGGTCTCCCAAAATATATAAAGCATCTGCTTTTTTAGCTCGTTCAGATAAAAACTTTAAAGCTAAATCATTTGATTTGTCTGATGAAAGGTGTAAATCTGCAATAAATAATGTTTCCATATATTAATACCTTTTCTTCCATATGAGGTTTTTCTTGCATTGTATCATCGAATATCAATACACCATCTGATGATTCAATATTGCGTACTATCGGTTTCACCTATTCCCATAGGTCTTGTGGTGTATATTTTTCTTCTGATAAAAATTTTGTAAATGTATTGTGACTTAACATTTTCATCCAGTAACTCTAACAGCCCAGTTGCTGTTGCACTTCCAAATGTCACCATTAAGTAATCTGTGTATAAGTCTAATTATTTTGTATTCATTTAATAACAATACTTCGGACAGTTTTAAAAGTTAAAAAATAGGATTTTGTAAGGGTTTGATATTGCTAAATTCAATTAAATCAAACTCAGGTTTTTAGCTGAGTAGCATTTAATTAGATATTATAATAACAGT
>JAUCGN010000359.1 GCA_030378125.1 Thiotrichales bacterium HSG1
TACAATAAGTTACTATATAAATAGTTAGGTTTAATATACATATAATTTATATTTTAAAATTACATAATTCCTTTACGCAACTTAGCATTGTAATTTTATACTTCAATTTTTTACAGAAATTATGATAAATCGAATATATTTTATAACTATATAATTTTATTGAAATATTATTTTTTAGAAGTTGTCAATGCGTAAGTCCTATATTTTTATATTTATTAGCGAAAATATTGTGGTTTGAAAATTAAGTTTAGAACCTAACTCCCATGTTATATACTTAACCCAGTGTAACATGGTTACCATACCATCAACTTTTCTTCAACGATTTAATTCGTTATTAAACTTTCAAAAAACACACTGAAAAACTATGCAAACTAACCTTTATAAAGAGCTAGAAGTATCAACGGATGCTAGTCAACAAGAAATTAAGGCTGCAATGATGAAGTTAGGTAAAAAATATGCCGTCAGGAGTCAAGTAGATCATTTATCTTATATGCGTTTTAATCAAATAAAAGAAGCATATAAAATTATTTCTAACCCATATAAACGAGCTAATTATGACAATCTTTTACGACAGGAAGTCAAAAGTAAATTTATCATTTTTAATATAACTGATATAAAATCATATTTTAAGAAGAAAATTACTCAAACATATAAATTTATCAAGTATATAAGGGTCATAGGATGGTTTATAAGTAAAAATAAAATAATACAAGCATGGAAAATTATAAAACTATGGTTTTTTATTACAATACAGACTGTTAAAAGGATTAGAAATGGTGAACGATTAACTGCCAAAGGTTGGCAACCTTCCAAATTTAAAGATACTTCAAAGTATGTTCGTAAAACCATTATAAGCAGTGAAAAAATTATTTATAAAGCTCATCCTCATTGGCTTTTTTACCTTGATATAGTGGGTGCAAACTTTTTTTTGATTAGCAGTTACCTATTGCTGAACAAACCAATTTTTATCCAAAAAAATATTCCAGAAATTATGTTATGGATACCTTGGGCAAATGTTGAATATTTAAAAGTATCAGTATGGTATTTAGGTTTAGGAACTTTGGCATTTATTGGTTTTATGGTAGTTTGGGAAGCATTTGTCGACAATAAAACTACCGAGTTAATAATTACTTCAAGGAGAATAATGCATAAAACCGGTTTGTTAAATCGTACTATTATTGATTTAAAATTAGATAAATTTGAGAGCGTTACAGTCAAGCAAACTTTTATTGGCAGAATTTTCAATTATGGTACTATAACAATCACTGGTATGAGTAAAATGCAAACCAAAGTGCATCATATTGTGGCACCATTAAAATTTAAAAAACAATTGTGGGAAATTCTAGAAAAACAATAAATTTAGCACCATTTTGTGCAGGGCTATCATTTTATGTTATTTCCTAAATAACTTCATATAAATTCCATGAAAGATTACAATCAAGGTCATTCTATAACAATTCGCCGTATCCTACCAAAAGATGTACCAATTTTAATACGGGCCTATCAAGATGAGTCTTTTCTTCATTTATATCGTTCTAATCACACTCATCAAACTGAAGAACAGCTAACTTCCTCAATAACAGAATATGCCGAATATGATTTTACTGAACTTGGTTATGTGGAGTTTATGGTGGAACATGAGAGGCATGGAGCAATTGGAGTAGCTATCCTCAGTGATTATAATCCTTTACATAAACGTGCAGAATATTTAATTGGATTATTTGCACCTAAACATCGTTCATTGGGATATGGCACTGCCGGAATGGATGAAAAATGATAAAATACATATTACTTATCTTTTTAACTGGTTGTTCATTATTTGTATCTCATTATGATGCTACCAGACATGAAAACTTCACTAAATTACAAGCATTT
>JAUCGN010000360.1 GCA_030378125.1 Thiotrichales bacterium HSG1
GCTCTGCACTGAAATAGGAGCGTCACCACCGATTGCTACGTTACCAACTTTTATTTGCCGGGATACCCGCCGTTTAATCATTAGCTTTCGTTACCGACAATAAACAAATTTCTTTGACCGCTACGTTTTGTATAGCTAGTTATGTCTTTTGTTTCTCCTTTATATTCAATATTTACTCCATCAACATTACCTACTTTTACAGAAAATGGCGGTGTACCATCAAGAGATAAAACTTTGCCATCTTCACTAATACCTTCATGTAAAACAGCATTAGTTTTATCAGTAATTCGTATCCAAGCTCTAGCTTTAAAATGAACCTTTAGAGTTTTATCATCAACCGGAGGTGGAATTTCAACAACTGGTTCGGAAACATTATTTGCGGTAGGTGTTTCACCAGCAGGTTGTTCAGCCGAATTACCAGCAATTTCTCCTGTTTCAGATGGTTCTTCTCCCGATGGTTCTATAACATTTAGCGATTCAGGAGATAGTGGTTGCTCACCAACTTGTGGTTCGGGTAGTAATTCAACTGACTGCGTTGATTGTGGTGCATATCTCCACATTGCGGTTAAAACTAACAAAATTATAATAACTGCAATGGTACCAATAGTTGGCATTAAATCATGCCGATTTGTTTGCTCTTTACGTTTTAACTGAGGTTGTAGCTTTGGTTGTAAGTTATCTGGATCAAAATCATCTGTGATAGATTCTGGTTTAATATCAAGCAGTTTAGCATAATTACGCATATAACCACGTATAAAAATAGGTGGTGGTAAATTACCGTAATCATCATCTTCAAGTTTTTTAACAACAGTTGCATCTAAAAATAATCGATCCGCTACATGTTTAAGCGAGACATTATTTTTCTCTCTCAATTGACGTAACCGCATACCCGGCAATGTAACTTCAAATTCGTTCACGTCATTAGTAGGTTTATCGTCAGTAGGTTCATCAACATTTGTATCAGTTTCTGAGCTTATAATCTCATCTGTTGCCACTTTTATAGCGATATTGATAGCAATTCCTACTGGGATTTTAGCTGCTGTTTCCCGATTAGCTAATCGCATCATTATGCCATTGATGGATTTAATGCAGACTATGCCGGCTTTTGTATATTTAATTCCGGCAATTCCTTTTTTTGGTTTAGGAACGGTATCAGCAATTTTTTCAACAGTTATTTTTGCGATGCCACCGACAATTAGATTGACTTGTTTAGGAATCAAACAGGTATCACCAGAATTAGTGGAAGCAGCAGATGCCTTTGGTTCTACTAAAACTCAAAAATTATTTAAAGTACAATTACCACTTGCAATTCCCACTATTATGGCCGGAATTAACCAGACTATTATGTTGGCTTTATCGATGGTAGTGATTGCAGCTATGATTGGGGCTGGTGGTTTAGGTGGTGAGGTTTGGACTGCCATTCAACGTTTGAAGCCGGGAATGGGTTTTCAGGCTGGAATAGCAATTGTAATCTTGGCTGTAATTTTAGATAGAATTACCCAAAAGATTGGCAAGATTAACGCTAAAAAAACTTTTTAGGATAGCAATCTAGATAATATTCAAATCTTAACTCTTTAAAATTAATAAGAATATTGCATCTAATTAAAGTTATAACCAATTGAAATATAAGTATTTTATTGTACCTGTATAAATAGAAAATTACTTTGATAACATTGAGTTATAAAAACTACCTGAACTATTGTATTATGAACACTTGAAAATTAAATAAACTTACACTACACTAACCGTATTTTGGTTAATCTTGATTTGCTCAAGATGTTAACAAAAAATTATTAAATTACTTTGTATATACTCTTTTAGGAAACGGATCATAAACTCAATGTCAAAATATTACGATACTATTACTGAACT
>JAUCGN010000361.1 GCA_030378125.1 Thiotrichales bacterium HSG1
GCTGCTGGATTTTTTATCAGTGGTTTAGGTAGTCTATTTGTAGTGTTCAAATATAAGAATTTAGCAATTTTTTGTGGTGGTTTAGTTACGGCAATTGGGGTATTAACATTAATCGAATATATATTTGGAGTAGATTTATACATTGACCAATTGATGATGGAACATTATGTTACAGTTAAAAGTTCACATCCGGGTCGAATGGCCCCAAATACTGCTTTATGCTTCAGTTTAACCGGTTTAGCCATTTTATTTATAACAGAATTTATTAAAACTAAACATATAACTATAGGAATCTTAGGAGCGTTAGTTATCGCACTAGGAATTGTAGCTTTTACTGGTTATCTGAGCAATGTGGAAAAAGCTTATGGCTGGGGAAATTTAACTCGTATGGCAGTACATACAGCNTTGGGTTTTATTACTCTCGGGATTGGTATTTTGGCTTATGCGTGGCATAGAGGAATAATTGAAGAACAGCGTAATATTCCATATTGGTTAGTTTATCCAACTGGAATTGGAATGGCTACTATTTCATTAGCTTTGTGGCAAGCATTACAAGCTCAATTGGGTTTTGGAGCCTTACCATTGGTAGTACTGGGAGCAGGACTTTTAACATCAGCATTATTTGTGTTAATTGTGAAATTAGCTCAAATGTTATGGGATCATACTAAAATTATTAAAAATGTTAATAAAAATTTAGAACAAGAAATAATTGAACGTAACCAAACTGCAATTGCACTCCAACAAGCAAAAGAAGTAGCAGAAGTAGCCAATAAGGCTAAAAGTACTTTCCTTGCTAATATGAGTCATGAGTTGCGTACTCCGTTAAATGGAATTTTAGGATATACCCAAATTCTCCAACGTGATAAAGAGTTAAATTCGCAACAGTTAGATGGAGTTAATATTATTCATAAAAGCGGAGAATATTTACTAACTTTAATCAATGATGTTCTGGATTTATCAAAAATTGAGGCAGATCGAATTGAACTTTGCCCAACAAATTTTCATCTTGGTGAGTTTTTGCAAAATATCGTTGATATGTTTCAGATGCGAGTAAAACAAAAAGAAATTTCTTTCATTTACGAAAAGCTATCCCATTTACCAAATGGTATTTGTGCAGATGAAAAAAGATTACGTCAGGTTTTAATTAATTTATTGGGAAATGCAGTTAAGTTTACTAAAGACGGTGGAATAAGTTTTAAAGTCGGTTATCATAATCATAAGCTCCGCTTTCAAGTGGAAGACACTGGGATAGGGATTGCTCCGGAAGAGTTGGATAATATCTTTCAACCATTTCGTCAAGCTGGAGATCAAATGACTCGAGCAGAAGGAACTGGTTTAGGTTTGTCTATTACTAAAAAACTAGTGGAAATGATGGATGGAGAGTTGAATGTTGAAAGTACTGAAGGTAAAGGTAGTACTTTTTGGATCCTGTTAGATTTACCTGAAATACCTAACTTTGTAAGTCCAGATGCTATAGAAAAACCAGTTATCATCGGCTTTGATGGCGATAGTCGCAAAATTTTGATTGTAGATGATAAAGAAGCCAATCGAGCGGTTTTGACTAATCTATTGGTTCCACTAGGTTTTACAATTGAGGAAGCGATTAATGGTCAAGATTGCATTGACAAAACTATGCAGTTTAAACCAGATTTAATTTTGACCGATTTAGTAATGCCAATTATGGATGGTTTTGAAGCTTGTCGCAGAATTAGGAAACATCCGGAATTTAAAGATACCATTATGATAATAATTTCTGCTAGCGTATTTGAACACTACAAATAGACTACCTAAACCACTGATAAAAAATCCAGCAGCAGTGTTATATTGCATTGGTACCACACTAGGAAGTACTTGAATTAATGTGGTCTTA
>JAUCGN010000362.1 GCA_030378125.1 Thiotrichales bacterium HSG1
AGGAAATATTTGAAATAGGTAAGGTAAAGATAAACCGGGAACCTATTCCCAAGCTTGATTCTACCCAAATTTTACCTTTATGCAACAAAACCAACTGTTTAGAAATAGCCAAACCTAAACCATTACCGTTATTTGCACCTATTTCAAAAGACCCAAATATTTGAGTTATTTTATCGGTTGGAATACCAATTCCAGTATCAGATACAATTAGATCCAAGTTGTTTGAGTTGACTTCTGCTGAAATTTGAATGCGTCCTCTTTTGGTAAATTTAATCGCATTGCCAACCAGATTATGTAAAATTTGTTGGACTCTATTTTCATCGGCATCAGCCAAAGGTAAATCATCAGAAACTTCATTGATCAATTGTAAGTCTTTATTACCCACTAACGGCTGACAAAATCTTAACACTACGTCAGCAATTTTTTTCATATCAACAGCTTCTAATTGTAATTCAATATTTTTATATTTTTGTTTAGAAAAATCAAGAATATCATTGATAATATTGGATAAACGCCTACCACTCGCAACGATCATAGCTAATTCAGAATTGGTTTTATCTTCTAATTTACCAGTGACACCATCAATCAAAGATTCAGCAATTCCAATGATGCCACTCAATGGAGTCCGCAATTCATGGGAAGTGTTGGCTAAAAATTCGTCTTTTAATTTATCTAACCGTTGCAGATCGACATTCTTAGCTTCCAAAGTAGTAAATGATTCTTGTAGTTGTTTAGCCATACTACTGAAAGTTTTAGCTAATTCTCCTATTTCATCTTTACGTTTAGCTTCCTCTATTTGTTGTTGCCATTCACCTTTGGCTAATGCAGTGGCAGCAGTATTTAAATGTAATAATGGTCGAATAATCCATTTAGCAGTCAAAATTCCCACTAAAATTGTCACTAGCAGGGCAACTAAGCATAATATGATGGTGTAGTACATGTTGGCATCAATATGAGTCATAAAGTCTGCTTCTGGAACAACAACTACAATTAACCAATCTAAACCCTTTTCATCTTTAAATGGCATTATTTGTAAGAAATAATTATCTCCTTTATGTATAAAACTAAGATTTTGTTTTTCCTTAATTTTATTTAGTTCACCAAAATATTGAATTAAATAGTTATAGCTGGATCGAGTCACATCATCTACACTTTCAGATGCTTTAAATTGTCTTGAATTACTAGTTGGTTTAGGAGGTATTTTGCTGTCCCAAATTTCTGAAGCCCCTGACTTCCATAATTGAGCTTCTTTCATTGGAGTAGGATTGTTACTTTTTGAAACGGAATTCGCTACCATAATTCCAGAAGATTCCATAATGAAGGATTGCCCAGTCAGACCAATTTTTAAGGATTGCAAAAACTGATTGATTGCTAGAATATTAACATTGGTAGTGGTGACTGCTAGTAAGTTATTTTGAGAGTCATAAATTGGTTGATTAACTGATAGTGTGGTACGACGGCTAGAGAAAAATGCTTTGCTCCACACCGGTTTTTCATTTTTAACAGCACTCACATACCAAGGCTGTTGCCGGTGATCATAATTAACAAGTCGATCTTTCAGTTTAGTGTTATTACCCTGTTTATCAGTGTTCCAAATTTTTAATTCATTGGTTTTATCGCGAATTTCCACAATCATAGAATCAGTATCTAAAGATTGCACTCCAATATATTTGCCAGTTTCAGTACCAATACCAATATAACTAACCATATCAAATTGGTGAATTTGTTTCCATAAATAACGTTTTAGATGTTCCGTATCAGTCAAATCCAATTTACCAATTTCAACAAAATCAGTATTTATTTGGTTCAACCTATGTGGCATTTTTATATTAGTTTCAAGATGTTGATGAATACGAGTGGTAATTTCGC
>JAUCGN010000363.1 GCA_030378125.1 Thiotrichales bacterium HSG1
AGGCAACATATAATGGTAGCCAACAAACAGATAAGATGTCTAATATGGCAGATGATCTAACCGAATTATCCACTAAATTACGTGATGAAACAGCTAGATTTAAATTACAAGATAGCTATGAAGGTCAATCAACTGTTCAGCCAAAAATAGATAATTCTATGCTAAAACAAATTGTTACAATGATTAAAAATTCTAATACTGAAGATTCTTTAGACAACATAAAATCTATTAAAGATGAAAATGGTTATGAACATTTTTAATAATTTTAGGGGTTAGTTTAAATAGGTTAGGACTTACGCATTGACAAGATCGTCATATTATGAAGCTATTTGAATACAATAATTCACTATATATATAAATTATATTTTATATCATTCCTTTATGTAACTTGGCATTGTAATTTTATACTTCAATTTTTACAGAAATTATGAGAAAGCAAATGTATTTCATAACTATATGATTTTATTGAAATATTATTTTTTAGAAGTTATCAATCCGTAAGTCCTAAAAGAATATTTTCTATGATTGGCAATCTACAAATATTTATATAGTACTGGACTTAGACAGGTTAAAAGACTTATAATTTTCATCGATATTTTCAATTGTTTATTTAGGAAATCAATGTTAACACAACTATCTTTTTTAATTATTTACACATTTTTTATCTTAATTTATGGCAAAGGTATTACAAGATGTTACATTTAAAAAATAAAATATTTACCCTAATAGCTATCCCACTGTTAGTTACATTGATAGCAATCATCACTATAAATACTGAAAAACATTCAAGTAATGCTATAGAAAGTTTGCCTTTATTAAAATTAACCAGCGAATTAACTAAAATTCAAGTAGAACAAAGTTTATGGTTAGAACGCTGTTGGCAATATTATCAAACTGATAATTTTATTTCAGCAAAAGATAATTTTCATAATCGCACAGCATTAGTAAACAGCAAACTTAATGATTTAAAATTCTTAATAAATCAAAAGAATATATATGTAAGTGATGCATATAAAATAGTTAGTGAACAACTAATAGCTGTTAACCAGCGATATATTAGTTACGAAAAGTCAGCGATAAATATTTTACAATTAATTGAAAATAATCAAAATATTGGAAAATTTAAACAACAGTTGCTATATCAAGAAAAAATTCTAACTCAAGAATTGGCGAATTTATCTCTAAAAGTAACAGAAATTATTAAACTATCATTTACTGATGTTAAGCCCATATTTTTATCATTTTTATTGGTATTTATTGGAATGTTTGGAATTGTGATTATGTATCTATTGGGTAAACAAATTATTACTCAAATAGGTGCTGAACCAAACATACTGATTAAAATGGTAAAACATATGGCATCTGGTAATATTAATATTAATTTTGGTGGTGATAATACTGGAATCCATAAGGAATTAGCTGAATTAGCCGAATCAATTAAAAATATTAGTAAGCAAACTAATGAATTAGCTAAAGGCAATTGTTCAGTACAAATTATTCCACGTTCAGAAAGTGACATGTTGAGCAACGCTATCATAACTATAAACGGACGTTTACGAGAGATTGCTATCAGCCTTCAAGCTGCAATTAATGGTGATTACAGCCAGAAAATTACCAGCCGTACTAAAGAAGATTTTTTTGGACAAATCATAGTACAAATAGTTGATAAATTACAAATAATTACAGATACTAGTCAAGAATCTAATTGGTTGAAAACTGGACAGACTGAGTTAAACGAAATTATGCGTGGTGAGCAGGATTTACACGTTCTAACCCAAAATATTATCAATTATTTAGCGACTTATGTTAATGCTCAAATTGGAATTTTTTTTCTAGCAGAAGGTGATAGTTTTAAACTAAATAGTAGT
>JAUCGN010000364.1 GCA_030378125.1 Thiotrichales bacterium HSG1
GTACGATACCACCCACCATACGTTGTTTGAGATCGTATTGTTCAGCAACAATATTATGTTGTCGTCGTACGTTATGTGATGACATGGTTGATTTAAACTATTTAATGGTAGAGTTAAACAAAAGCTGCATAGACTCAGCTGCCGAAGTTCCCATTTGTTTGGCAAATTGATCAAAGTAATTCGGTGTAGTAGTGAAATCTTTAAGTTTTTCCACCTTAATTATCTCACGAGCCACATAACTACTACTACCTAAACCGTCCACCAATCCAAGTTTTATCGCTTGTTCTCCAGTCCAAACTAAACCAGAAAAAACTTGCGATGTATCAGTATCTTTTAAGCGATCTCCTCGCCCATTTTTTACAACTTCAATAAATTGAGCATGAATATTATCCAAGGCAGTTTTAATGTGATCTATATCTTTTTCTTGACTTGGAGAAAATGGATCCAAAAAACCTTTATTTTCGCCAGCGGTCAAAAGGCGACGTTCAATCCCCATTTTTTCCATTGCTCCGACAAACCCAAAACTACTCATCAATACTCCGATTGAACCAACTATACTAGCTTTATCAGCATAAATCTCATCTGCTGCTGCGGCAATATAGTATCCCCCTGAAGCACAAATATCTGTGGCTACAGCGTACAGTGGAATTTCTGGATATTTCTCTCGCAATCGAACAATTTCATCATTAATATAACCTGCTTGTACTGGACTGCCACCCGGACTGTTAATTCTTATTATAACTCCAGCAGTTTTTTTATGTTCAAAAGCATCTCGCAAATTAGAGATAACCTGATCAGCACTAGCTTCAGTTTCGCTGGAAATAATACCTTTAATCTCCACAATTGCCGTATGCTTATCACTGGTAACAATGCTTTCACCAGAAAGTTGCCAATCTGGTTCTGCTACTGCCAAGAAAATAAGAAATAAATATGCAAATGTTAGAAACAGAAAAAATATTCGCCAACGTCTGGCTCTTCTTTGTTCATTAAGACTCGCAAAAGCTAAACGATTTAATATATCTTGTTCCCAGTTTTCTTCTTTATCTAAAGTTACAGTTGACATGTTTATTTTAACCTATAAATTATAGTGAGGTGTCTATAGTATCCAAAAATACATCATAATGTTATGTAGAACAATTTCACAATCATTATTCTACACCTAAGCATTAAAAATTAAAACCTTTTAGATGGCATTATTATAATTTACTTTCCCCAACGGCAGCCAATTTATTTTCCAAACTCTCACGAAACTTTTGTTCTCGTTCTAGACTTGCTTCAGCAGTTATCATACGTTTTCTTATACCAGAAACTTCACTACGACTCATATCTAAATCATGTTCTAATTTAGACAACATTTCTTTATAAGCCCATTCCTGAGAGTCATTATGAGTAGTCAAAGTAGCTATCTTCTTTTCCAATTCCATACGGGCTTTGTTTTCAGTGGTTAAACCAGACTTAATTTCCTGTTTTTCATCTCTATTTAACTTGAGATTTTTTTCCACCTTTTGGATTGTTTCTCGCAGTTCTTGTACCAATGCCTCAGCTATAGCAGAACGCCTTTCTTCTTGTTTAAGTTTTTGCCATGCATTTTCAGCTTCCTCAATAGAAATTCTTAGTTCTTTATCTAATCGTTCTTTGTTATGGGTAGTAATTAACAATTCTTCTTTAGTGTCATGGAGGGATTCATCGTTTTGTTCCGCAAGTCGATTAGACTCATACAGACGTCTTTGTAGGTTATCGTTGCTTTCTCGTAAGCGGCCAATTTCCTCACTTAAATGTTGGTTTTCTTGTTCCACCACCACAATTTTTTCTCTTAAAATGCTCACTTGATCTTCAGCACTTTTCAATTCAGCCAGCTTGCC
>JAUCGN010000365.1 GCA_030378125.1 Thiotrichales bacterium HSG1
CTACATTTTCACCCAAATCAAGAATAATATTACCACGTTCAATACGTTTTACAACTCCATTAACCAATTCACCTTCGCGGTCTTTGTAGTTTTCAATAATTTTAGCCCGTTCAGCTTCTCTTATTTTTTGAACTATTACTTGTTTAGCAGTTTGAGCTCCAATTCTACCAAAATTAACAGATTCTATTATCTCTTCAATAAATTCTCCGGGATTTATGTCAACAACCTTATTACGCGCTTCTTCTAGAGTAATTTCTGTTATTTCATTAGCTTTATTTTGCACCACCTGCCAACGTCTAAATGCTTGATATTCTCCAGTATTTCTATCTATATGTACACATATATCAACATTATCTTTATGGCTCTTTTTAGTGGCCATTGCAATAGCACATTCCAAAGCATTGAAAATAACTTCTCTGCTAACACCTTTCTCATTGGACACCGCATCCACGACCAAAAGAATATCTTTACTCATATGTTACCCTATTTTAAGTCAAATATGTGGTTATTCAGGCACAATATGTGCCTTATCTATCCTTTCAAAAGGCAAGTTATATTCTGCTCCATCTACCATTATTACTACATCATTATTTTGCACTTTTTGCAAAGTACCCATAAAGTTACGCCTACCATCTTGAGGACGAATTAGATGAACTTTAATTTTGTGGCCGATAAAACGCATAAAATGTTCTAATGTGAATAAAGGTCGTTCTAAGCCGGGAGATGATACTTCTAGGGTGTAATGACCTTGAATAGGACTGTTAACAGCCAACACACCGTCTACTTGATGACTAACTTTTTCACAATCAGACAACTTAATTCCGTTAGGACTATCTATGTATATGCGTAATAAGACGCCATGTCCTCCTTGCGAAAGACGCATGATTCCAACCAGTTCATAGCCTAAAGCTGCCACAGTTGGACTCAATAATTCTTGTAATTTTTTGTCTAACAAATTTAATTCCTTATAGAAATAAAAAATGGGCACTAGGCCCACTTAAAATAAATTGTTATAATTAACCACAGTTCCTAATTGTCATCAATCAAGATTGTTTCCAAAATTCCACCACTTGCCAGTTGTATTATATAGGATGAATCTTATTGTAGCAAATATTTTTAATTATATAACACTAATTATATGATATATATAAATATTATTGTTGATATTTTTAAAAAAAATCAGTTATGTTTGGGAACTAGAAAAATGCAATATTCTAATGCTGAGTTATTGAGTTTGGTGAATACGGCTAGTGAGAAGGCTATGAAGGTACGGTAGATTTTTGAACAAACCTCAAATAGTTGCAAACTATATCATATAATTTTCTGGTTAAATAGGTTGGTAAGAGGCTTTAAGGTATAGAATCAGGGCGACCGCATTAAAATTATAATCCAAACACGAGTTGAGCATCAGTAATTATCACTCCAAGTAGCCTTACGACATTTCTTAGCAAGACTGCCAGAAATAGTAGTATCAAGGTCAAAAATTCCCATACAGATATGCCTAATACTAGTCATAATAGTAGGCGAATTTCCTTTGCATATTTTATTAGCGTTTTCTCTAACAATAACATCAGGTCGCCAATGTAATTTATTCTCTGGTAGTCCTAAACAAAGTAGTGTTATATAAAATTAAACAATATTAGTATTATAGTGATGAATAAAGTACCAAACAGCTCCAACATGATTTGACAGCTTTTTGGAAAGAGTTTTCCGAACCAAACGTGAAATTCGTTGTCTCATGGTACAGTTAAAGCGTTCAATACGATTTGTTAGGCCTGTTTCTTTTCCAACAGATTTGTGACGTTTGCTGGGAAAAATAACATCATATGCTTTCCAAAAATCTGTA
>JAUCGN010000366.1 GCA_030378125.1 Thiotrichales bacterium HSG1
AATTGATTTTGAGAATGCAGCAGGAAATTTAGGGTTGGCGACTGCAATATTTAACCATTTGGGAAGTAAATTACCAATTTCTCGCTGGCAACGAGATTTAACCGACTCAACAGTATTGCGTAATCTTGGAGTTGCTATAGCACACAGTTTAATCGCTTATGAATCTTGTCTTAAAGGGATTAGCAAACTTGAGATTAATTTGCCAGTTGTGGAAGCAGATATTAAGACTAATTACATAATATTAGCAGAGCCAATTCAAACAGTTATGCGGCGTTATGGGGTAGAACAAGCATATGAAAAATTGAAGGATTTGACTAGAGGGCAAAATATATCTGAAGAGAATTTACAGTTATTTATTAATAATTTAGATATTCCATTGCCAGAAAAAGAGCGGTTACTTCAACTGACACCAGATAGTTATATTGGTAACGCAGTAACACAAGCAGAAAATATTTAATTAAAAAGTTAATCTTTGTACAGGACATTTTTTTTGTTAGAATTCAGTATTTATGAATTAACAGGACTTTTATACTTATGATTTACAAAGATTTTATCCTGAAAATCCTTTAATCTTGTAAATCCTGATTCTGACAATTAAAAATTACTTAAATCAATAAATTATAAAAAAATATCCTGCACAAAGTTGTAGGTTGTATATATGCGTCTCAGTAAACTCAGATTAGCTGGTTTTAAATCTTTTGTTGACTACACAACCCTTAATTTTCCTAGTGATAGAGTTGGAGTGATCGGCCCCAATGGTTGCGGAAAATCTAACGTCATTGACGCAGTACGGTGGGTGATGGGAGAAAGTTCGGCCAAGCAATTGCGTGGTTCAGCGATGAGTGATGTCATTTTTAATGGCTCTCGTAATCGGAAAGCTATCGATCAAGCATCCATTGAGTTAGTATTTGAAAATGTTAATGTTCCTCAATATCCAAATCAATCTGAAATTGCGGTTAAACGACAGATTTCTCGCAAAGGTCAATCAACTTATTTTATTAATAATGTTAAATGTCGGCGAAAAGATATAACTGATTTATTTCTTGGTACTGGTTTGGGACCACGCAGCTATGCCATTATTGAACAAGGTACTATTTCTCGTTTGATTGAAGCTAGACCAGAAGAATTACGAGTATTTTTTGAAGAAGCTGCTGGAATTTCCAAGTATAAAGAACGGCGTAGAGAAACTGAACTCCGCATGAAACATACTAGAGAAAATCTTAATCGTTTAGAAGACCTACAAAATGAGTTAGAAAAACAACTAGATAAGTTAAAACGTCAAGCTAAACAGGCGGCTAAATTTCAAGAACTCAAAAAATCCCACCATTTACTCAAAGCCCAATTACAAGCTATTCGTTGGCACACTTTAGATATTGCAGTACAGGATCAACAAAATTATATTGACGAGCAAGCGGAACTATTGGAAAAGGATTTATTATCTTTGCAGGACTTTGATTCAACTCATAAACAACAGCGTGAAGCTCAAAATATTGCCCAAAGTACCTTGACGGAAGCCCAAAATAATTTTCATGCCATAGATACAGAAATAACCAAATTAGAACAACAAGTTAATCATGCTAATGAACGTTGTGAACAATTACAATTAGATTTAGAGCAACTAGACAGTTCACGCACTGAAGCCCAACAAACATTAGCTGCTGATGAACAACAAATAGTTGAATTGGAAACTGATTTAACTCAAACAGAAACTTTGTTAACGACTAAATTAGAATCTGAAACAATGGCTGAACAAGCCTTACATGAAGCTCAAAATGAACTAGAGGAATGGCAATATAATTGGGATGCTTTTAATCAACGTTCCGCAGAACCAACTCAATGCCTCCT
>JAUCGN010000367.1 GCA_030378125.1 Thiotrichales bacterium HSG1
TTGAGCGTTACAACTATTTCATACAAGGCATGAACTGGCAACTTAGCTTCAGAATCTAATATCGCAATAAAATCACCAATAATAAAGTCTAAAGCATTGTTTTTGGAAATTTTCTTGATTCTTCGATCCGTTGGTAAAGTTATTGATAAATTGTCGGATTGAATAATCAACAGTTCCCAATTTGGATAAATTTGCTCAAGTATTGAATTAACACAATTTCCAGTGCCAGTCAATGGCATTAAAATTGAGATAGTCGGATTGTAGGGTTGCTTCACATAAATTTTATCAATGCTATCAAATTGTTTAATCCACATAGCATATTCCATAGTGTTATGCCAAGGGGTATAAGGTTGCAATTGTGATTGTTGCCGTTTTTGAAAATAGTTAATTTTCCAAGTTTCAAAATTATTTAAAATTCTATAAATATGATTTTTAACAGTAATTTGCTTAGGACGACCTAATAGCCTCAAAATTATTTGGGCAATAAAGTTACCAATCTGCCAAGTAACTGAATTGTAAACAGCCAAAATGTCTTGTTGCAAACTCTGAGTCCATTGGATTAATTTATTAATGTCCTTAATATTCTCATTAAGTCTTTGTTGTAAATCATTAATTTCTTCTTTTTGCTTGGCAATTTTATCTTGTGCTTGAGCCAATTGCTCTTGATAATTATCCAATTTTAAACCTCCTTTAACTTAGTTAATCCAATTTCTAATGCTTTTCTTAATATTTTAGCTAAATCAGTATTTTGTTGTTTAGCTAACATTTTTGCTTCATCTTTCAATTCGGTTGATATTCTCACGGTCTGATTAACCATTGGTTTTTTAACTTTAGAACTAAATTCTGTTGCTAATTCAGGGTGTTCAATTAAAATACTTTCCAATACAGATTTCGCAGTACCTTTATCCATAATATTTTATTGCGTTTAATTATTGCATTTAATTTATGTCATAATAATTTATTGCTTATCAACTATTGCGTCTGTTTATTGCGTAATGGCAATATATTTATCTAAAAATACCATATTTTAAAACAGATTTGCAAGTGAAAAAATGTATTTTTTAGCTATTTTATAGTAAAGTAAACAATGCACAAAATGGTCATTGTATGCAATATTATATTTATCAATATGAGAAGAAAAAATTCTGAGCTAAGAAGCAGGGAATACCTATTCCCAGAGGAAGTTACAGCCTTGTTAGAGGCAGCTAAACAAAGTCCAAGACATTCTAATAGAAACTATACATTGATTTTGGTTGGGTATCAGCATGGTTTACGAGTGAGAGAAGCTCATAATTTGAGATGGAGCCAAATTGATTTTGGTAGCAAAAAAATTCATGTTAATCGAGTCAAACGTGGTCAACCCAGTATTCATCCTTTAATTAGTGTTGAAATAACGGCTTTGTATCAGTTGAAGCTGGAAATGGGGGAAAATCAGAATGGACGAATTTTTTTAAGTGAACGTAATCAGCCACTTTCAATTCGTAGTATGCAGTATATTGTTGAAATAGCTGGTAGAAAGGCTGGGTTTAGCTTTCCTACCCATTTTCATATGTTAAGACATTCTTGTGGTTTTTACTTGGCTAATCAGGGAATTGATACTCGTGCAATTCAGGATTATTTGGGTCATACTAATATCATGCACACGGTTGGTTACACAAAGTTAGTATCAAGTAGATTTGATAATTTTTTTGGGTGAAGTGATTATGGTATTAGGACGGGTGTGATTAAAAGCCATGGTCGAGTAGCCCTTGGGAACTTCCCCCAAAGGCTCTCACAGAACTGTACATGAAACTCTCACTTCATACAGCTCTTATCATTCAACCTTCTTATATATCTGTCTCTT
>JAUCGN010000368.1 GCA_030378125.1 Thiotrichales bacterium HSG1
AATGTTTATGTTAAAGATGTTTCTTTTGAGACTCCTAATTCTCCACAGATTTTTATGGAGCAATGGAAACCAAAATTAGAATTAGAAATTTCTAATGACATCAAACAATTGAATGATGAGTTATTTGAAGTAGTGTTAAATCTGACTGCTACTGTAAAAGTTGAAGAAAAAACTGCTTTCTTAGTAGAAGTTCATCAAGCCGGGTTATTTATCATAAAAGGCTTTCCTAATGATAGAATGTCATACATGTTAAATGCCTATTGTCCAAATATTTTGTTTTCATTTGCTCGTGAAGCTGTTGCAAACTTAGTTATAAAAGGTGGTTTTCAACCATTATGGTTATCGCCAATTAACTTTGATGTTTTATATAATCAACAGTTACAAAAACAAAATCAACAACCTTCCACTGATACTATTAATTAATATTGTGCAAATTTTAGTTTTAGGAGCCGGTTCATGGGGTACTGCACTAGCTCTTACATTGACAAACAACGGCAATGATGTTTGGCTGTGGAGTAATGAATTTGAGCATGTGCAGGAAATGCTTAAAACTGGTCAGAATAGTCTGTTTTTACCTAATAAGTTTCCAAATTCAATTCAACCAATTGCGGATTTTACTGAAGCAGCTAAACAAGCAAAAGATATTATTGTTGTAGTTCCAAGTCATGGTTTTCGTGGTACTTTGGAAATGATTGCTCCTAATATTTCAGCCACTACCCGTGTGTGTTGGGCGACTAAAGGTTTGGAAAATAACACTGGTCTATTATTGCATCAAGTAGCAGAACAGGTTTTGGGTAAAGAACGAGCTTTAGCAGTTTTATCCGGACCATCTTTCGCTACTGAAGTCGCAAAAAAACTACCAACTGCTGTTACTATAGCATCTACTAATGAGTCGTATGCTAGGGATTTAGTTGATTTATTCCATAATAATTATTTTCGCCCTTACACCAGCACCGATATAATTGGGGTACAATTAGGTGGCACGGTGAAAAATATTATGGCAATTGCTTCTGGAATTGTGGATGGTTTGGAATTTGGAGCTAATTCAAGAGCGGCTTTAATAACTCGTGGATTAGCTGAAATGGTACGTTTTGGAGTAGCTTTAGGTGGTAAAAAGGAAACATTTATGGGTTTAGCCGGGATGGGTGATTTGGTTTTAACTTGCACTGATAAATTATCTCGCAATTATCGGTTCGGGCTTGCTTTGGCTAAAGGTAACGATGTAAAACAAGCTCAAATTGATATTGGACAGGTAGTTGAAGGGGTGAAAGCGGCTCGTGAAGTTAATCGGGTGGCTAAGGAACGCAATATAGATATGCCTATTGTAGAACAGGTGAATAATGTGTTACAAGGTATTTGCACTCCAGTTGAAGCTGCTAAAAAATTGTTAGCTCGCCAACCAAAAGCTGAATAAATCAAGTGTTTATAGTTCTTTATATAAATATATTGGTGCGTAATATCAGTTAATGATAATAAAAATTAAAGCTATTCTTGACAAGAATAATTCCAAGTTAGCAGTATCAGAAAGCTTAACTTGTGGTTGTATTCAAAAAATGATTGGCCAAATTTCAGGAGCATCCAGTTTTTTTGTTAGTGGTATCACAGCCTATTCATTAGAGGTAAAACACCGATTATTACAAGTTAATCAAAAACATGCTCAATCTGTTAATTGTGTATCTGAACTAGTTGCTAGACAGATGGCTATTGGTACTTGTGAATTAATTTCAACGAATATTAGTCTTTCAACCACTGGTTATGCAGAACCCACTATAGATGAAAAATATCCATTTGCACATATAGCGGTTAAAATAAATGCTATAATCTCATCAAAAAAGG
>JAUCGN010000369.1 GCA_030378125.1 Thiotrichales bacterium HSG1
TAGAATTTCATCTTGCTTGTTATCAGCCACAATCAGCAAATTTTTAATGGTTGTTGTTACAAAATGTTCTATTTTTTTAAATGCTTGGCTCAACTGTTCCATATTAATTGGTTTCAACAAGTAACCAATGGCTCCCATCTGTTTAGCATCTCGTTCTTCTTCAGCAGCCGACATAAAATGGACTGGGATATGTCTAGTATTTTGATTTTCCTTTAATTTTTCCATAACCGACCAACCATCCATTTGTGGCAGACCAACGTCCAAAATTATCGCATGAGGCTGATATTTTATCGCTAATTCCAAACCAGTTTTACCGTTTGTGGCTTGAATACATTTAAATCCTTTTTCTTGAGATAATTCCAGTAAAATATTAGAAAAATTATAATCATCGTCAACAATTAAAATAATTTTATCGGTATCGGTCAGGTTATTTCTGTCATCAGTAATTATTTCTTCAACAACTGTTTCTTCCAAAACTTTAGGTTGAATTTTAATTGGTTTTTTTAGTTCGGGTTGAATTTTCTCAGTTATAGTTTCACTTGAAACTGATTGTATTTCTTTCAAATATAGAGTAAAAGTACTACCATGATTTTCTTTACTAGTTAGAGATAGCTCTCCGCTCAACAATTTGGCTAACTGGCGAGAAATAGATAATCCCAAACCAGTACCACCATAACGGCGGCTAGTCGTACCATCTACCTGCTTAAAAGCCTCAAAAATTTCTTGTAACTTTTGTTCCGGAATACCAATTCCAGTGTCGATAACGCTAATTGCGATAGCTGTATCCGGGTCAAACGTGTCAGTTAATTTTACAGTTGTGGTTGGACGTTGAATAGTTAATTTAATCCCACCTTGTTTAGTAAACTTAAAAGCATTGGACAATAGATTAATTATAATTTGATTGAGACGTTGAATGTCGGTATACCATAATGTTGGTACATCTTCTGCGATATTTATCTCCAAACCTAAATTTTTATCATCGGCAACATGGCGAAACTTACTTTCCATCCCTTCAATAAAGTCAAACAAAGAAATAGTTTCGAGATTGACTGTCATTTTACCAGCTTCTACTTTGGATAAATCTAATATATCATTTATAAGTAATAATAATTCTGCTCCAGCATTATGGATAGTTTTGGCATATTCAACTTGTTTACTACTCAAATTATCATCTTTATTATCAGCTAACAATTGAGCTAAAATCAACATACTATTCAATGGAGTACGTAATTCATGTGACATATTAGCTAAAAATTCTGACTTATATTTGGTACTGAGTTCCAAAGCTTTAGCTTTATCTTCCAAGTCTAATTTACTTTCCTCTAAAGCTGTTGTTTTATCCTCTAACACATTGTTTGCAATTCTTAATTCTTCTTGCTGAGCCTGTAATTCTTCATTGGCTGCTTGCAATTCCTCCTGTTGAGATTGTAATTCTTCATTATTAGCTTGTAATTGTTCTTGCTGTGCTTGCAATTCTTCGTTGCTAGCTTGTAATTCCTCTTGTTGTTCCTGCAAAACCGCCTCGGATTTTTTGCGTTCACTAATATCACGAATAATGCCAATAAACATACGGTTATCATCCAATGGCATTTCATCAACCGCAATATCTATTGGAAATGTGCTTCCATCCTTGCGTTTAGCTATAAGTTCATAACGTTTGCCAGCAGATTTGTTATTATTGCCATAGTTGGCTACGTACTGGTCATGTTCGCTGTGATAAGGCTCTGGCATTAAAATATTAACATTTTGACCAACTACTTCCGACCATGAATAACCAAAAATTTGCTCAGCTGCTGGGTTAAAAGTGTCAATAATTCCTTGGGCATCAATAGTAA
>JAUCGN010000042.1 GCA_030378125.1 Thiotrichales bacterium HSG1
TCTTAATTGTAACTTTAGAGTTGCGTTTGATAGTTTTTTTGCGTTTGAACACATCATCATTTTCTGAGGCTCCACCAGTAAATATTGCAAAGCTAGTAGTAGTTTGATTATTTTTTGGATTAAATATTACGGCACTACCTAACATTGGTAACTGAGCTATTCCATTAGTTTGCATATACTCAGTATGAACTAAGAAGTTAACATTTTTCTCAAAAATAACACCTTCTTCCCATTCAACATCACTAGCAAGAATTACATTAGAAATAATACTTCCAGATTTAATAAGCAAGCTTTCCAAAATAGCTGGTTGGTCTTTATCACCGATAATTTGTTGTTCCAAAATACCACCAATAATACGAGTGTTTGGAGCTAGACGTATATTTTCAAAACTACCTTTAATTTTACTGTTATTAGTAATATTACCAGCAAGTGTTCCAACAACTTCATCGGCTTTATTCATACCACTGATAGAAGCACCAACGAATTCAAAATCAGCTAAAGTACCATAATTAATGATATAGCCGCTGATAATACCGCCAGTAACTTGATTATCAATAGTTATTTTAGCATTTGAGATTCGACCATGATTTTTAATATCACTTTGTACAACCAAATTGGAGATATTACCTTTCTTTTCTATAATTATGTCAGTAGCATTATTCCAATTAAAATTACAAGTTATATCAATAATATTTCCAGATAAACAAGCGTTATTTTGTGAAGTTGGATTGTTTGTAACTGGATTGCTTGTAACTGGTGTTTCTGGTGTAGAAATATTCTCAACATCATCATCAATAATGGTTAACACTGAAGTATCCAATCCCAAATTAGCATTGTCAGCATTACCTAAACTAAGAATCACTTCTTTATTGCCATCTATTTCAGAGTTATCAATTATTTCAATTGGAAATATAATTTTAGTATCATCACCAGTTGCCCAAAATAGAGTTTTCTCAATTGGACGATAATGAATATTAGCTTTTCCAGAATCATCAGTGGTGGACAAATCAATTTTTACCTCTCCACTGGTTCCAGAACGATTAATAACAATGTTAACATTTTCTGCATTTTCAAATACTTCATAGTTATGTTCACTAAAGCTAACTGTATTTATTGGAGTCGCTGGTTTGTCAACATTTGGAGTCGTTGGAACTGTTGGGTTATTATCTGTAACTGGTGGAATAACATCAGGAACTGTTGGTTCAACAACTGGTTCAATCGGTTTAACTTTAAATGTAGCTGAACAGGTAGTATTTTTAAGTAATTGAGTTTTACCATTTGTACAATTTTCTGACCATGAATCAAGTATATATTCATTGTTTGGTTGTAATGATAGTTTGACATCTGTACCACCATCAAATTCATAACTACAAATTTGACTGTTGTTACCACAGTTAATACCAACCGGAAAGCTAGTAATTACACCATTTTCAGGATATGAAACAGTCAAAGTACGAGGGGTTAATTTGAAATAAGCTGTACAAGTACGACCATTAGTTAGGAAAATTTCCTTGTCGCAGTTTTTGCCACTCCAACGGTCAAATATTGAACCGGTGTCAGCTTTGGCAGTCAGTTTAACTTTAGAAGCTGTGTCAAATTTTGCTTTACATTCAACATCTTTAGTTTGGCAATTAATACCACTTGGGCTGCTGATTACTGTTCCAGAACCATAACCAGCAAACTTAACAAACATTGTCATTGTAGATGGTAATGGAGTTACTATAGCGATGGGTTCATCTGTAGTTGGTGGTACAACAGGAGCATCATTATCAGTAATATTGACGGTTACATTAGATGTTATTGTTCCATCAACCACAAATGTAACACCTGCACCATCATAAGCTGCATCGGCTGAGGCTGAACTATGGCTAAGTATACTGCTATGGGTATTTTCAACTGCTGCATCATCGTCTGCGGTTACAGTAACGGTTTGAGCATCTTTCCAATCAGTGTTATCAAAAGTAAGTGTATGAGCGGTACCAACACCACTACCTACATCCGTTTGGGCATCAGGAGTAACTGTAACAGTCACATTATTAGTGGGTGCCGTACTCAATTTTACAGTATAACTATCAGTCGCACCACCTTCAGAGACTGCTGTGCTTCCCGATGTTTGGGTAATAATTACACCCGGGTCATTATCTGTCACATTAGCAGTCACACTGGCAACGCTCATGTTGGTTGGATATTCACTTGGTCCAGCGGTAATAGCATGGCTGATGGTACAAGTGTGATTACCTTCAACATCATTATCATTGAATGCAGTGACGGTAATGGTTGATGGTGTTGTATTACTGATATTGATCGGACTAGAACTGACCGTACATTCAGCATCTGGCGTAATTCCAATTGTAACACTGCCAGCAGTTGGAGCCGTATCCAGTGCAATAGTATAGGTACCAGTTGCACCGCCTTCCACGATATTTGAAACCGCACCTACGGTTACGCCAGCAGTGTCATCATCTCCTACCGTAACAGTCACGTCATCTGGGTTAATACCTGCATACACAGTATCGGTACTAGTGAACGAAGTTACCACAGTACAAGTTTGGTCACCATCATCAATATTATCGTTGGTGGCTGTCACAGTTACGGTTACACCAGCAGCATTATAGTTAGTTGAAGTCAAAGGACCAGCCGCAGTTGCCGAACATTCACTTGATGGTGTAAGACCGATAGTGACATCTGCAGCCGGTTCGGTTGCTAGTTTCACGTTGAAAGTCGTGCTGTCGGATGGTTCGCTAATGCTCATAGTTGTTGGACTGACTGTGGAACTAGCAGTATCATCATCCTGATTTGTAGCCATGACATCATTAGGATTTATGCCATTATAGTCAGTACCTGTACTTCTTGCGACATTGGTTTGAATGCTGTAATTTACATCACCGTCGTCAATAGCATCATTTTGCCCAGTAATCGTAACTGTTTGGGCTGAGTTCCAATTGGTGGTGCTAAATTCGACGCAAGGTGCTGTGATATTGGGGATTACATTTGTACAATCAGTGCTATGGGAAGTGATTGTACCTTCTGTGGCATTCAAACTTTGCAAACTAAATGCGACATAATTCGTTGGTAGCGTATTAAGCATCACCGTAAAAGTCGCTGTTCCGTTGGCTTCAGTTGTGATAAGCCCATTGGTCGGATTGACGGTAATTCCGGGTATATCATTATCTACAGTTGTGACGCTCACGGTTTTATCCGCTAATGGATCATATTTGTCATCGCTATTTGCATCATCAACACTGAGGGTAACAGGTGTCGTTTGATTGGTATCAGTCATAAAATCATCTACACCAGTTACAGTGACAATTTGAGCAACATTCCAATTAGTGGTTGTGAAAGTCAGCGAAGCTTTATCAACCGTTGCTTCAGTAATAGTACCACTAGTTACCGTGATAACAACATTGGAAGTTGGTTTGCTATCCAATACTACTGTAAACGTATCTGTGGTACCAGATTCATTAACTGAAGTATTTCCACTACTTTCTGTCACTGTAAAGCCAGCAGTATCATTATCGGTAATAGTTAATGTCGCATTATCACTGATTGATGCAATGATATAGCCATTATTTGCTGAGGTTAGCGTAACTTTTACAGTTTCAGCATCATCATCAATTGAGTCATCCACGATACTAGCATCAATGATAATACTAGTTAAAGCACTTCCGGTTGTATTGTTGATTACAAAATTAGAAGCGTTTACAGTAACAGACACATCGGCACTACCAAGACTATAATCATCAGAATTGGTTGCAGTGCTACTGGTTGTATTGTAGTTTACAGTCACAGATTGACCATTTGGCAAGGCTGGAGACAATGTAACTGTGTAGGTTCCAATTGTGCCAGCTTCAGTTGGTGTTGTACCAGCAGCGATACTGATTTTGCTAGCTTCATAAGCTCCGACATCACATTCACCAACTGGACGAGTTTCACCACGTTGATCTTTATTATTAATTGCTGCTAAGGCACAAGTAGTAGCATCACCAGCATCAACAACAAGAGCAGGTGTACCAATGAGTAAAGCATGAGTGTGAGTAGGTCCACCATTACTACCCAAATTATCTAACCAAGCTATTGAGGTAATGGCTTGCCCATCATTTGAAGTACAATCGGAGCCAATGCAATTATTAGTATTTGTGTCTATAGTACCAGTTACATCGTTAGTGTCAGTAGAGGTATTGCCAGCAATAAGGGCATTTTTCAAAGTCAAGGTACCGCTGACATTGTTAATACCGCCTCCATTATTGGTGACAGTATTATTGCTTACAGTTGTATTGTTGAGCGTAACTGTTCCACCGCCAGTATTACGGACACCACCGCCGTCACTGGTTGAGTTGCCACTGATAGTACTGTTATTTAATGTTAGAGTACCAGCGTTAGCAAAAGCACCGCCTGCCGTAGTAGCACTATTACCGCTAATGGTAGAGTTATTCAAAGTCAATGTTCCCCAATTTTGAATAGCACCGCCATCGTTACCGTTCCCATCACTATTATCAGCATTACCATTACGAATGGTTAAATAGTTCATCACAACAGTATTACTACCTATAATATCAAATGAACGATGACTATTACCACCATCGACAATTGTGTTAGTAGTAGTGTCGCCATTGATCGTGACATTTTTATCAATAGTGATCATGGCTGCTTCGGTATAAGTTCCGGCTGCAATATTTACAGTTCCACCATCAGTGACTTCTTGGATAGCTTTGGTTATTGTCAAATAGGGTGTACCAACATTACCATCACCAGTAGAATCATTACCAGCAGTACTGACATATACCGCATTTTTTGTGAAAACAGCCGAACATGTTTTATCGGCATCCATTGCTAGAGAAAGAGGATTATTCGTACCACTACAATTTCCACCCCAACTAGAAAATGTATAACCTGCTGCTGCTGTGGCAGTTAAGCTAGGAGTTACATTTAGGTTAAAGTCTTCGGTACAAGTGCCACTACAACTAAGTGATCCACCACTGGTAACTGTACCATTACTCGGATCGGTAAAAGTTAATCGAACATCATCATCAGTAATGGAAGCAGTTGTTTGTTGAGTACCAACTTCAGTACCGTTAGTAACTCCAGTTATATCAACAGCTATATTTTCGGAACCCTCTACGTTAGAATCATCAATACCAGTTAAGGTAATACTTTCTTGATTATCCGCATCACCGGCTGAAATAGTTATGGAATTTGCTGAAGCTGTATAATCAGTACCTTTAGTTGCAGCACCAGTGAAACCTAAAGCAACAGTTACATCTTTGCCTGAAACTGTAGACAGAGTAGCTGTAATTGTGCTAGTTCCAGTGTTTTCCGCAAAAGCACCACCTCCCGAAAGAGTTACTGTAGGTGGATCATCATCATCGGTAATTGTAGCAGTTACTCGTTGTGGTGTGGCATGTTCAGTACCATTCCCCACAGCACTTATATCAACAATTGCAGTTTCATTATCCTCATCCAAAGCATCGTTAGTTCCAGTAATGGTCATTGTATTGGATGTAGTACCAGCTGCAATAACAATTGAATCAGATTTAGTATAGTCGGTTCCAACTGTTGCTGTACCAGTGAATTCTAAATCTACTGTAACATCTTGATAAGAAGGAGCACTTAAAGTTGCAGTAACAGTTGCCGTGCCAGCGTTTTCTGCTAATGGGGTGCCGGATATGCCTAATGTGACGGTTGGTTCGGAATCATCATTGTTAATAGTGCCAATGCCTTCTATGTCAGTTGCTATTGCAGAAAGTTGGGCATTAGTACTTGGGGAACTTAGATTGACTTTGGAAGTTTCGTTAGTTTCATTAGCATTATCGCCATTAACAGTAATAATGACGGTTTGGCTTGTACTTGTACCAATACCAGCAGCAAAAGTCAGGGGAGTGGCAGTTATTGCGGTATAATCGCTTCCTGCTGTAGCGGTATCATCAGCAGTAGCATAATTCACTGTAATTGCTTGGGCTGCTGCATGACTTAAACTAACAGTAAAGTTAAGGGTCGTGGTTCCAGAATCACCTTCGGTGACAGCGGTTGGGTCATTGATTGAAAGTACATAACAACCACTACTATCAGTAATGCTATTTGCTGCACCGGGAGTAATACATTTGAGAGCAAAATCTGAATTGTTGTTGTTTGTGTCGGTGCCATCTGGGAAACGGGATAAACTGATTAAAGCTACAGTATGACTATCTTCTAAGGCTACAGAGGTTCCTTCGACATAGCCAGTTACAGCTCCTTCATAACTCACTCTATCTACAATAATACCGTTTAATTTTAAGGCAACGGCTTCAGTACTATTTTGGAGAAAACCAGTATCAGCTTCATCTTGATCACAATTTGGAACTTTGGTGTCATCATTACATATTACAAAATAATCATTACTTGCTAATGTACCTGAGTTTATGGTTATAGTTTTTCTAACAGTAGCATTGTCTTGTAAAAATTCTAGGGTAAATGGTGTAGTAGCAAAATTAATTGTCGCAGTGCTGATATTTTTCAGTTCAACAAATTCTGCAACATCAGCACCTTTGTTATCATAGTCAATTTCGTTGATGATTAAATTATGTTCAACGGCTTGCCAGAAACCGCCCTGTAATCTATAGTTGCCACCCGTAATAGAACTAGTATTGGCATCATGCTGACCCACTGTACCTTCTAAAGTATATGTGCCACCAGTGCTGCGTTCACCGCCTCCGTCAACTGTGTTCCAACTGAGGTCATAAGCTGCAAATGCTGGTTTTATTAGCCATCCCAGTAGAATAACTAAAATAGTAAATTGGATTTTCATAATTTTTCTCTCCTGATTTAATGGACATAATTTTTTCTTTACAGATATTTATAAATATTTAGGACTTACGCATTGACAACTTCTAAAAAATAATATTTCAATAATATTATATAGTTATGAAATATATTTGATATATCATAATTTCTGTAAAAATTGAAGTATAAAATTACAATGTTAAGTTGCGTAAAGGAATTATGTAATTTTATAATATAAATTATATGTATATTAAATTTAACTATTTATATGGTAACTTATTGTATTTAAATAGTTTCATAATGTAATGACCTTGTCAATGCGTAAGTCCTAATATTTATTTGTTGTGGCCGGTTCTATATTTAATTTTAGCCTTGAGCAGATGATAAAATGGCCAATTCTTCAGATGAAAGACCAGTATATTTTATTACAGTGGATACATCCAAACCATCAGCTAACATTTTGCGAGCAGTTTCTTGTTTTTCAGAAGTTCGGCCTTTTTCAATACCTTGTTCAAATTTATCTAGCTGAAGCAATCCAAAACTATACTCATCTTTCATCCGCGCTCGTTCTTGTGGGGAAATTAAATCTCGCGCAATCAAATCAAAAACTCGTTGTATAGAAGGAGTTTTATAAACAGTTTCATCAACTTCTTCATCCAAACTATCTTGAATAGCTAATAACCATTCTCGGTACGGTTCTGGGGTTTTATCGGTAACATACTTTGGACAAACATAAATTATTTTGTGAGGAATTTCTTTTAATGGTTTTCCAGCAACAGTTTTTGGATCGAAATCAATAGTTGCTAAATCAACTTTGTGTCTATCACCAGAAGTTAACACTACAATAGTAAACACTTTTAAACCCGGTCGATAGTCTTCCGAAGTGACTACTTGTTCTAACAAAGCTGCACAATGATAATGTAAAAAACGTGCATAATGATCTGCATAACGAACATGCTGAATATCAACAATTATTCTATTTTGTTTATCTTCAGCAAATAAATCAAAGCGTGAATCAACGTTACCAATTGGCGGATCAAACGATTTTTCCATTTCCACTTTATCAATATTTAGTTCAATCCCAATAAAATCTTTAACAAATGCTTTGAAAATATCTGGCTGGGAAAAAGCTTTTTTAAAAATTACGCCGTAGCGTAAGGAAGCGACTTGTTTCATAATGGTAAATAGTTAAATTAATGTGAGAAAATCAATTAATGTTAGTCAGTTCTCTTAATCTGATTAAAATAGTAGGATATTTCCCCTTTTTGATTGCATAACCAAACCTCTTTAGCCCCTTGATTAAAATAAAGTTTGATTTTTTCATTCATTTCTTCTTTTGAGTTAGACGAACTAGTTATTTCTACACATATTTCAGGTGCTATATCGTAAGGTGTTATAAACCCATATTTCTCAACAAATTTATCAGATAACCATGCAACATCAGCAACTTTAACCCCGTCTGAAGTTTGGATTGAGCATTCTGTAATAATTGTTCCTGATTGTTTTTTCTGTTTAATTAGGGTTCCAATTTCAAATTGCCAACGTCCATGATTGTTACTTGCTGGGCTCATAAGAATTTTACCCCATTTATTTAGTTCTATCTTAAAGGGTAAGTTTTGTAAAAATGGATTTTCTATGACTTGTTGCCACTCCATGATTATTTCCTTTTCTTAAGCTTATACACTTTACGATTGCTGCAATTCCAATATTTTTTCTATTGGTAGATTGGTAAACTTGCTGATATTATCTACATCAATATTTGCTTTGAGCATTCGTTTGGCAACCATAATCGTACTTTTCTCAATGCCTTTTTCAATTCCTTTCTCAATGCCTATTTGATAGAAAGGCGTTTTTTCAATGTCTACACTTAACATGTCAGTTCCTTTTTTTACGTTAGCTTCTAAATCTCGGTTTGATGACAGAATATTGACCATTTCTAAATAATTTTTATATTCTTTATCATCGTTTTCAGTCAGTTCTCTTAATCTGGTTAAGATAGTATTAACAATGAGTTGGCTATCTTTGCCTTTGAAATCACATAAGATTGATAATGCAACTGCTGCTGGGTTGTTGTGATATAAAAGTTGCTCACAATCTATATCTCTTATATCAATTATTTGGTAGGCAAAGGATATTTTATCTCGTTTAATGCTATCTTTCATGTAGCATTTGTCTTTGCCAATATAAATAACATACTGCGATACTGTATAATCTTCATATTCAAATAATATATCACTATAGTATCTGAGCATTCTCAAGTGCATTTTAGAATGGTTGTTATTTTGTATTTCTATGTGAATTATTTGTTTATTTCCATGTTTGAATACTATATCACTATCTCTTTTTTCTATCCGAGTAAATTCTTTGTCTATTAAATCTATTTTACCTTTTATTTTAATATTTAATAAGTAAGTAGCTATATCTTTGGCTATTTCTTTAATTATATCTTTCGTTATTACATCTTTTTTCAATACTTTCTCCATTGATGCTCAAGTTTATAAAAGTTGTATGACGCAGAGCGTCAAAGCCGGCATTCCCAACCGGAGATTGGGAACGAGAAATCCAATTCATCACGCAGTAAATGTTCCCAATAGCGATGTTGCCTGATTGCTTGTTCATTTTTTTTAATTCGGGACTGGTTGGGTGTCACTTTATATTTGTTATCACAATGTTTTGTTAATCAAGTTTTTATCAATCGCCACCAAGTTGAAAAATCGGCATCGTTTGGAGGTAAAGTCCATATACAGTGTAAATGCTCAGGCAATACCACAATGGCATCAGTAGTAAAAGGTCGTTTTTTCATTACATGGTGAAAAGCTTGGTATAATAAGTAAACATTTGTATCATCAATAAATAACTTTCGTCTTTGTTCTGTTACGAGAGTAAAAAAATAACTACTCCCCTGAATATATGCTCGGCGATATTGCATAATGTTTAGTCATTTAATAGTTGGGCAAATGTCGGGTTACGTTATCGCACTGCGCTTGATAAGCTAACCCGACCTACCCAGCTACCCATTTTTTATCTACAGGTAACATATGCTATACCAGTTGTGTCGATATCATTAAAGGTATCAAAAAAGTGGCAAGACCAACTTATTGGTGTGTCAGTACCGGAAATTACTGTACCTGTTCCATCAGTACTTGGATATGATTTCAAAATGGCACTGGATGAAGCATTAGTAGTAATACATCCACCCATTAGCACCGCTTCTCCGCCGCCACAACTGGCTACTATCAGCCCACTTCCAACGTTGTTAGTATAGGTAGTATAACCGCTACCACCTCCAGAATCATCTATTTCACAAGTAACAGAACCATCTGCTGCTATCTCCCGAATACTCGAACCGGCTGCACATGTTGCACTAACTCGCCGTTGAAGATATGTGGTATCGGCTTCCAAGGTTACGTTTGGCCCAGTAGCAGCCCCTGCACTGACGCTCAATCCAGTACCTGCGTTCACATCGGTGAAATCTCCACTGCCACCACCAGCCGCCTGAAACGTCGGGGCTGCACCGGCTCCATTACTAGTCAAGACTTCCCCAGAGTTTCCAGTCACAACAGCAGCCGGATTACCACCTGCATCATAAGTAATTACATTTCCAGCAGTCCCCGGTGCCATTTTAGCCAAATCAACAACATCATTCGCTATTGTCAAAGCACCACCACTTGTAATGGCTGCATCCCCACTCATTGCCTGACTATCCCAATCAGTACCATCCGCTATCAACATATTTCCAGTAGTCGCAGTAGAAGTTCCAACATCACCCAAATCAACTAGATTAGAAGCACCGCCACCAGAGCCATCTAAATCCGTATCTGTGATAGACAAGTTAGTATTTGGAGTAAGGAATGCCACAGCACCGGCACTATCGTCCCAGAATAGAATCCTATCAGCACCTGGGTCGGTAAGACTTGCCCCAGTACCTCCATCTGCTAATGCCAAATCCGTTATCCCATTTATTGACCCTCCAGATATTGAGACACTAGTGGAATCTTGTGTAGCCATTGAGCCTAATCCATGACCTGTGATTGAAGCAACAGCCCCGCTTATCTTCGTAGTAGCAATCGCTGCCCCGGAGTTAATATCATCATTAACAATTTCATCATTAGTAATGTCAGCAGAAGTAACTGCTCCACCAGCCGTTGTCCAACTCAATAACCCACTGCCATCGGTAATCAATATTTGTCCATTAGTACCACCATCTGCTGGCAAGGTATAGGTTGTATCTTGGGTCATGGCTGCATTTGGCTGGAATACTACTGAATAGTCCGTACCACCTTGTTCTGA
>JAUCGN010000370.1 GCA_030378125.1 Thiotrichales bacterium HSG1
ATTATCACAAGAGCATTGGGTCTAGAAGATATTTTAACCCAACGTTTCGCCTAAAATTTATCAAAATCTCTTTGGAAGGTTCCGGCTTTTTTAATGTAATTTAACACTTCAAGCCCACTGCCAAAAATACTACATGAGGTTTAATTAAAAGACAGGGCAGTAACCTATCTTTTCCATTGATTTATATTTATAAACTGTAATATGAATTCTATGATAACAAAGCTTTTCAAAGGAAAGACTTTACTAAAGGTCTTGCACTAAAGTGCATCGTTTTTACTAACGGTTGGGACAATAAAAAGAGAAATTTATGAATAAACAAGAAATCAGTTCAATGACTGCAAAAGGAGGTTTTATAAATGATGTTACAATTTTTTAAGATATTTGAAATAAAGATTTCAATAAGCGAGAATATTAGGGGAGAAGGAATCCTCCCCTCAAAAAACTCTATATTCCAGCTTCTTCCAACTGGGGTCTATCCACTAATTCAACAATCGCCATCGGAGCACTATCTCCAGTCCTAAAACCACATTTAAGAACTCGTAAATATCCTCCGGGACGTTCTTTATAACGCGGACCCAATACATTAAACAATTTAGTAACTATTGCTCGGTCACGAAGCCTAGCAAAAGCAAGCCGACGCTTAGCAACACTATCTTCTTTAGATAGAGTAATTAATGGTTCAACCACCCGCCGTAACTCTTTAGCTTTAGGTAAAGTGGTTTTAATAAGTTCATGATGTAACAAAGAAACAGACATGTTTTTAAACATTGCCTTCCTATGGCTACTAGTCCGGTTTAAATGTCTTCCGGAATGACGGTGACGCATAATTTTATCCTGTAATTAATCAAGAATCATCTGATTCTTCATTATGAAGATTAGGAGGTGGCCAATCTTCCAGACGCATACCAAGCGACAATCCTCTGGATGCTAATATATCCTTAATTTCAGTTAAAGATTTTTTACCAAGATTGGGAGTTTTCAACAGATCAGACTCAGTTTTTTGAATCAGATCACCTATATAGAAGATACTTTCTGCTTTCAAACAGTTGGCAGAACGTACAGTTAAGTCCAATTCATCAACCGGTCGCAACAAAACTGGGTCTATCTCATTTTTCTCAATATCTTCTTCTGGTTCAACATGATTTTCCAAATCAACAATTACTGCTAACTGATCTTGTAAGATTGCGGCAGCAGTTTTAATTGCAGCTTCAGGTTCAATAGAACCATCTGTTTCCAATTCAATTATGAGCTTGTCCAAATTAGTCCGTTGCTCAACTCTAGCACTTTCTACTTGATAAGCAACCCGTAAAACAGGACTGAAAGAGGCATCCAACTTTAAAATACCAATTGGATTATCATTATCTTCATCAGTAACGGAACGTTGATTAGCAGGTTGGTAACCACGACCTTGCATAATCTTTAAATCTATATCTAACTTATTAGACTTAGTCAAGTTAGCAATAACATGTTCTGGATTTACGATCTCAACATCATGTTCTACGGCTATGTCATCTGCATATACAATTCCAGGTCCTTGTCCACTCAATTGTAGAGAAACCTGAGTACGCTCTCCCAAAATACGAAAAGCAACACCTTTAAGATTCAATAAAATGTCAGTAACATCTTCCTGCACGCCTTCAATACTGGAATACTCATGTAATACACCATCAATTTTTACATCAGTTACAGCAGCACCCGGCAATGATGACAATAAAACTCTTCTTAGAGCATTACCCAAAGTGTATCCAAAACCTCGGTCTAAAGGTTCCAATGTTATTTTAGCAATCGTATCACTGATATAATCAATATC
>JAUCGN010000371.1 GCA_030378125.1 Thiotrichales bacterium HSG1
AGATGGTGACAAAGCATTAACCATTTTTAAACAACCACGAGACATTAAAGGCACTGCTATGTTAACTTGGTCTCACTCTATTGAGGCTGACGATCAATGGTTATACTTGCCTGCTTTAAAACGGGTTAAACGTATCTCTTCCAAAAACAAATCAGGACCATTTATGGGTAGTGAATTCGCTTTTGAGGATTTGTCTTCACAAGAAGTAGATAAATATTCCTACGTTTATTTACGAGACGAAAATTATAACGGCATAGACTGTTATGTTACTGAACGTAAACCTACTTATAAACATTCTGGTTATACTCGTCAAGAGGTTTGGACAGATAAAGAACATTTCAATCCTCAACAAATCAAGTTTTATGATCGTAAAGATGCCCTATTAAAAACTTTACAATTTACTGATTATAAGCAATATTTAGATAAATACTGGCGATCTGATAAGATGTTTATGGAAAACCATCAAACTGGTAAAACCACTAAACTTGAATTTAAAAATTACGAATTTGGTAATAAATTTACTGATCGAGATTTTGACAAGTCTACTCTTAAGCGTGCTCGTTAAATGTTCCTAAGGGATATCATCCATAAGATTGATATAATTACTGAATATACTGGTCATCTGATCGCTTGNTTAATATTAGTCATGGTATTAATGATTGTTTATCAAGCCAGCATGGTATCTTTATTTTCCATCGGTTCGACAGCCTTACAAGAATTGCAATGGCATCTATTTGCAGTAATTTTTTTGTTTGGAGCAGCTTATACGTTAAAACACGATGAACATGTGCGAGTAGACATTATTTATAACAGCCTTTGGTTAACTGACCGACATCGAGCTTGGATAGATTTATTAGGTGGATTGTTTTTCCTTATACCTTTTTGCTTACTAATAATAATTGCATCTTGGTCATTTGTTTACAATTCCTTTATTCACCTCGAAATTTCGCCAGATCCAGGTGGCTTGCCATATCGTTTCTTATTGAAAGCCGCTATTCCATTGAGTTTTTTACTGTTAATGTTGCAAGGAATTGCTAATATTTTAAAAAAATCGTTGTTTTTATTCAAGGAAAGTTGATTTCTAAAACTACTTTTGAGGTGATACTATGAAAAAATGGGTATGTTCAGTTTGTGGTTATACACATGAAGGTGATGCTCCACCGGATAAATGTCCACAATGTCAAGTAGGTGCTGATAAGTTTAATGAACAAAGTTCCGAAGGGTTAGTTTGGGCTGATGAACATAGAGTTGGAGTAGCTAAAGACTGTGATGCAGAGATTCTCGAAGGATTACGAGCTAACTTTAATGGTGAATGTACTGAAGTTGGTATGTATCTGGCGATGAGCAGGCAAGCCAGCCGAGAGGGTTATTCTGAAATCGCTGAGTCTTATAAACGCATTGCTTTTGAAGAAGCAGAACACGCTTGTAAATTTGCTGAATTACTTGGTGAAGTGTTGGTTGCAGATACCAAAGAAAATCTGAAAGCTAGAGTTATGGCTGAAAATGGTGCTTGTAGAGGTAAGAAAGAGATTGCAACTAGAGCCAAAGAACTTGGTTATGATGCAATTCATGATACTGTACATGAAATGTGTAAAGATGAAGCACGACATGGACAGGCTTTTGAAGGACTCTTGAAAAGATACTTTGATGAATAGTTTTTATTATATTGATTTAGTCGTGAACTCTTAGGGTTTAATATATCAGTAAAAATTTCTGGTAATCCTAAAATAGGTAGTGGTAAAACTGTCAAGCATTTGAAATATGACAGATTTTTTAAAGCTATCACTACTTTATTTAGGACTAC
>JAUCGN010000372.1 GCA_030378125.1 Thiotrichales bacterium HSG1
AAACATCCAATAGCTAATTTAAGGTTGGCTAGATTTTATGATTATGGTATAGGTGTCAAACAAAATAAAACCAAAGCAAACTTTTTTTATCGAAGGGCTAATGATTTTCTGAGCTTGTCTGCTGATAACACTAAAAATTTTATAGAACAGTTACTTGAATTAGCCAAACAAGGCGATGCTAATGCTCAATATGAGTTGGGTTTGTTGTATGAGCTGGGTTTGATTGTGGCTAAAGATGAAAAAGAAGCTATGGAATGGTTTCGGAAAGCTGCTAAACAAGGGCATGAAAAGGCAAAAGCTAAGTTACCAATTGCTAGTAAATCCAAAAAGACAATTAGGGAGTGGTATGCAGGTAAACCAATTCCTATAGCTACTTGTAACCAACCAGATATTAACAGTTTACAACCCGGCGATACTTTTCAAGACTGTTTGTCTGATGGTAGTTTGGGGCCAAAAATGGTAGTTATTCCAAGTGGTTCTTTTCGGATGGGAGATATTCAAGGTGGTGGTCGTAACAATGAAAAACCAGTACATTGGGTAAACATAAATTATCAATTTGCAATGGGGCAGTATGAGGTGACATTTGCGGAATATGATAAATTTGCTGAAGCAACTGATAGAAAGAAACCAAATGATAGAGGTTGGGGACGTGATAATCGACCAGTAATTAATGTTTCTTGGGATGATGCAGTTGCTTATACAAAATGGCTTAGTCAACAAACTGGCAGGGAATATCGTTTACCTTCAGAATCAGAATGGGAATATTCAGCTAGGGCTGGAACTGAAACTAAATATTGGTGGGGCAATGATATTGGGGAAAATAATGCTAATTGCAACAATACATATTGTGGTGATAGCTTTAAAAATACAGCACCAGTTGGTTCTTTTGCTGCTAATCAATTTGGTTTATATGACACTGTTGGTAATGTTTGGGAATGGTGTGCTGATGCTTATCAAAATAGTTATGAAAATGCACCTGAAGATGGTAGCATTTGGGAAAAAGGTAATAAATACAGAGTGTTGCGTGGCGGGTCATGGTTCAGCAATTCCAATCATGTTCGGTCTGATTACCGTTATTGGCTCGTTCCGTCTATACGTCTCAACCTCATTGGGTTTCGAGTTGTTCGTATGTTGTAGTGCGGACTTTTTTCCCTTTACTCTTTTGGTTTTTTTCCCTTTTTCTCTTTTATATTTTTATACTTTTGGTTTTTTTGAACAAGATTATGCAGGATTTAAGGATAAAACATGATTAAATCAAAAATACACGGGTTTAAAATCCTGTTTATCCCTTAATCCTGCACAATCTTGTTCAAAACATTTTTTGTCAAAATCAGGATTAACCGGATTAAAACCTAAAAAGCTGCTCGTGCCTTTATTCTGAAAATTCTATAATTCTGTTATAGTAACATTCCTATATTTATGTACCATAAAAACAATCTATATTAAGAAAGATGTACTCTATAGTTTCGATAACCGAATCAAATTTATGACGAAACCGCTTAATGTAACATTTTAATGAAGCCCAAGTATGTTCAATTGGATTAAATTCTGGTGAATATGGCGGTAAAAATAATAATCCTGATTGCTCTATTAATAATTCAGTTTCAATTGATTTGTGAAAAATTATCCATTATAGTTATTTGCCCTGGTTCTAACGCTGGCAACCTCTTCTAAATAAAAAAGTTACTATTAAACGAATTTGCCAGTCCATAATTTTTATCCTATGATTGCTTATTTAAAGATTTATGTTTAATAATAATATTATTTTACTTTATATTCAAGCTCTATGTATTTATTAT
>JAUCGN010000373.1 GCA_030378125.1 Thiotrichales bacterium HSG1
TTTCAAATTATACTTATTTGAGTATTTATAATTCCTCAAATGTTGACAAATCATTTCTCGCCTTATTTAACTGGGAAACTCCTGATAAAAGAAAATATGAAAGAAATTTTGATGAATCAGAAATTTTTGATAATAATAATAGTTCTTATTTAAGTTGGGGAACCCAAGATAAAATTTATCGTGCAACAGATGGAGAATTTGAAATTGTTGATTTTAATAATAAAACTGATGAAATTTCTCATTTTCATGATTGTAGACGGGTCAAGTTAGAATCTTGGGGAGAAGTTATATATGGTGGTACGTCATATTTTGGAACTATTATTGAGTATGAAAATGCACTCACTGTTGAACTAAGCGATAACACTGATTATACGATAGAAGAACCCATATCAAGATGGCGAGTTTATCCAAGATCAAAAAATTATGAAAATCATTTGCATGTAATTAAGGACGGTTGTATTGAGATATATTCCTTTAACAGTGACTATTTTATTGACCAAGATAATAAAGATTTTGGCATAAAATATGTGAATGAAACTAAACAAAAATCATACAAATAATTATTTCAAACCTATCAAAAGAATAATATGTCAACCTTAGTAATAGTGAAAAAAAATGGAGTCGCTTGCATAGCGGCGGATACTTTAACTTGTTTTGGTAACAAAAAACTAAGTGCAAGTTACGATGCTTTTCCGACAAAAATGCTGACCGTAGGTGATTCCTATATGGGTCTGGTCGGCAGTGCTGCCCACAATTTAGTCGTAGAAAGCCTATTTGATAACCTGAAAAAAACTCCAAAGTTTAAAAACCGTTTAAAAATATTTGAATCCTTTCGTAAGCTACATTCATGTCTAAAAGAAGAATATTTTCTTAATCCTAAAGAAGACGAGCAAGACCCTTATGAATCTACCCAAATGGACTTGTTCATTGCCAATCGTTATGGAATCTTTGGAGTATTTAGTTTACGGGAAGTATTTGAATACAAAAAATTTTGGGCAATAGGCTCTGGAGGAGAGTTTGCCCTTGGAGCCATGTATGTAGCCTATGAGCAATTTGATTCAGCTGAAGAAATTGCTAGAATTGGAGTAAATGCTGGTATAGACTTTGATGATGGTTCAGATGCACCAGTTGAATCCTATAGTGTTAATTTAACTGAATAATTAACTATGAAATCATCATGTAATTCAATTGTTGTTCTTATACCAGCCAAAAACGAAGTCAAAACAGTAGGTAAAGTCATCACTGAAATAAAATCTAAACTATCGGCAACTATTGTGGTAATTGATGATGCTAGCACTGATGATACTATCAAGGTTTCTCGATTAGCTGGAGCAATTGTATTGTCACTACCTTTTTCACTAGGTGCATGGGGAGCTATACAAACCGGTTTACGCTATGCCGCAAAACATAATTTTAAAACTGCTATTACAATGGATGCTGATGGTCAACATGAAGCTGATTCACTTCCAATTTTGTTAGACGGAATTCATAAATATGATGTGGTTATTGGTGCTTATCCACAACGTGGTAGTTTATCTCGCCAAATAGCTTGGCAATTATTTCGTAAACTATCGGGAATCAATTTAGAGGATTTAACTTCTGGTTTGCGAGTTTATAATAAGCGAGCTATTGAACTGCTTTCTTCAAAAGCCGCAATTTTATTAGATTATCAAGATATGGGAGTATTGATTTTGCTCCATGCTGCTGGTTTAAAAGTGATTGAAATACCTACATTAATGTATCCAAGAACCAATGGACATTCTAGGATTTTTAACTCTTGGTGGGCAGTAGGT
>JAUCGN010000374.1 GCA_030378125.1 Thiotrichales bacterium HSG1
TTATCTTTATAAATTACTATATAATAAAATATGTATGTTTATAATTGAGCATTATTTCCAATACACAACGTTGAATTATATAAAATGATATGTCAGATAAAGAACCATTAGATATTTTAATTGTTGACGATAATAAAAATAATTTATTTACTCTACGCACTTTGATCAAAGAACATATTGAAGCAGAAATATTTGAAGCTGATTCAGGTATTGATGCCCTACAAATCATTTTACTAGAAAAAATAGATTTAATAATTCTTGATGTGCAAATGCCAGAAATGGATGGTTTTGAAACTGCAAAACTAATCCGCTCAAGAAAAAGAAATCGCCATATTCCAATTGTATTTTTAACTGCTGCTTATAAATCTGAAGACTTTAAACAAAAAGGTTTTGCCGTTGGAGCTGCTGATTATTTAACTAAACCAATAGATACCTCACAATTAATTACCAGAATTAAATCATATATTCGTTTCATTGAACAAGAGCGACAACACAATAAAGAATTAGGTCAAAAAGTTGAAGAAAGGACAGCAGAATTTTTTGAAGCTAATGAACAGCTTAAACAAGAAATTAATGAACGTAAACAGATAGAACAGGAATTACAAAAAACTCATAACGAGTTAGAACAACGGGTGCAAGAGCGTACTGCCGAATTATCTAGGATTAATCAACAACTAACTACAGAAATAAATGAACGCAAACAAGTAGAAGCTGCCTTAGAACATTTAAGTCATCAAACTAAACAAATTTTAGAAAATGCTGGTGAAGGTATCTTTGGACTTGATTTACAAGGAAAAACCATTCTAGTTAATCCAACTGCAGCCAAAATGTTAGGTTATGAAGTTGAAGAATTAATTGGTCGTACTCAACATGAGATCATTCACCATTCCCGAAAAGATAATACTCCTTACCCAGTTGCTGAATGCCCTATTAGTAATGCCTTGTCTGATGGCAACAGTTATCGTTGTGATGATGAAGTATTTTGGTGTAAAAACGGAACTTATTTTGCTGTTGAATATATGGTCACGCCAATTATAGAAAATGACACCATTACCGGGGCAGTTTTAACCTTTCAAGATATAACAGAGAGAAAACAATCTGAAGCTGTTTTGCAAGATGCTAAAAATATTGCAGAAAATGCACGAGCAGTTGCTGAAGCAGCCAATCTTTCTAAAAGCCAATTTTTAGCTAATATGAGTCACGAGTTGCGTACTCCACTCAATGCAATCATTGGTTATAGCGAAATGTTGACAGAAGAAGCTGAAGACTTAGGACAAGATGATTTTATACCCGATTTACAACGAGTTCATTCGTCTGGCAAACATTTATTAGGGCTTATCAATGATGTATTAGATTTATCCAAAATTGAAGCTGGAAAAATGGATTTACATCTGGAAACGTTTAATTTAAATACAATTTTAACTGAAATAGAAAGTACTATTCAACCATTAGTAGAAAAACGTGGTAATACTTTAACAGTAAGATGTGATAATAATATTGATCAAATTTATGCTGATATAACCAAATTCCGCCAAATAATATTAAATTTGTTAAGTAATTCTACTAAGTTCACTGAACATGGGCTTATAACTGTAGAAGTTTCTCATCATGTTCAGGATGAAGATTGGGTTCGTATTTGTATAACCGATGACGGGATTGGCATGACTCCCGAACAACAAAAAAAATTATTTCAACCATTTACTCAAGCCGATGCTTCCACAACTCGCAAATACGGCGGGACTGGTTTAGGTTTGACCATTACCAAAAAATTTGTGGAACTAATGGGGGG
>JAUCGN010000375.1 GCA_030378125.1 Thiotrichales bacterium HSG1
ATATGATGCCAGGTATATCCGGTTCTGAACTACTTCAATCTATTCACTTAATCGCACCTAAAACTTTCAAAATCTTATTGACCGGAGTATCTGACAGTACAGCATTAGTAAACACCCTTAATCATGCTAACTTATATCGCTATATATTAAAACCTTGGAATAGTGGTGAGTTAATTTTAACGGTACTTGATGCAGTTAAAAGTTATTTTAAAGATCAACTGTTGGAAGAACAAAATAATGCTCTAAAGGAAATGAATGCTGTTTTAGAAGAGCGTACTGACGAACTTTCACAAACTCTTAACAACCTTAAATCCAACCCAGCAAGAATTGATTCAAACCGAAAAAATGGCCACTCTGGGACAATTAATTGCTGGTATTGCCCATGAAATAAATACCCCATTGGGAGCCATTCGTTCTTCAGTAGAAAATATTGCTCAATTTTTGGACGATTCACTTGAACAACTACCATTGTTTTTCCAATCACTTTCTGAAGAAAGACAGCAAGATTTTTTTAACTTATTGAGAAATGCTACTCAACAAATGTTGTCATCTAAAGAAAAACGTCAAATTAGGCGAACTTTAACTCGTCAATTAGCAGAACATGATCTTGATGATACAATTGCAGATACACTAGTAGAAATAGGTATTTACAAAGATGCTGAAATATTTTTACCATTACTGAAAGACCCTAATAGCCAAACAATTTTGGATATGGCTTATCAACTAATTAGCCTGCAAAAAAGTACTAAAACTATCAACATGGCTTCTAATCGGGCAGCAAAAATTGTATTCGCGTTAAAAAGTTTTGCTCGTTATGATCAAACTGGAAAAAAAATATCTGCTGACATTGTTGAAGGTATTGAAACTGTATTAACTTTATATCATAATCAGATTAAACATGGAGTTCAGTTAGTCAAAAATTATGCTAATAAATTACCTTTGATACTTTGTTATCCTGATGAACTTAATCAGGTTTGGACTAATTTAGTTCATAATGCCTTACAAGCAATGGATAATAAAGGTACTTTGCAAATTGACGTAACTATACAAGATGAAAAAATTTCAATTGCAGTTACAGACAGTGGTACTGGTATCTCGGAGGAATTACAGTCAAAAATTTTTGAACCATTCTTTACCACCAAATCTGCTGGTGAGGGTAGCGGTTTAGGATTGGACATAGTTAAAAAAATCATTGATAAACATGATGGTACAATAACTGTGGAAAGCGTAGTTGGCAAAACCACATTTACAGTATCTATTCCTGTTTTTGATATAAATGATGGAAATTAGGAACGTGCATGAAATAACCTTGACAACCAAACCTGCCTTGTTTTGGAAACCTAGTAAGGTATCAATCTGTCATGTGGAATTTATTTCATGTACATTCCTTAACCAAATTGGTAGTCTTAAACTCAATAAATCGGAAACTACGATAATATGCAACAATTGTTAGTTAGCTTAATTTTTTTTACTGCCATAATTGTGTCCGCATCAGAACCATCTCCACCTGATTTCGACTACAAAGCCACTTTAAAATATAGTCAAGATGCTATTGATAATGTTATCGGCGATTATATTCTGGTGGATAGCAATGAACAACCATTTGTGTTGAAACGTAACAAACCTTTTGTGCTTAGTTTAGTTTATACCAGTTGTTATCATACCTGTCCTATGACTACTCATAATTTAGCTAAAGTAGTAAAAATTGCTAGAAAAGCCCTTGGTGATGATAGCGTTGATGTTATTACTGTTGGTTTTGACACCAAAATTGATACTCCAAAAACTATGC
>JAUCGN010000043.1 GCA_030378125.1 Thiotrichales bacterium HSG1
GGTTCTGCAATCATAGTGGTTGTTGTATTAAAATTGGTAGTGGGCTGGAACTATTTTGAAATTTACAAATATGCTTAAATATTAGGTAGTCCTAAACTAAATAGTGGTAAACATAGTAGGTTTTTTGAGGTCATCACTACATTATTTAGGACTACTTAGCTGTATAATTTGATAGGTAATTAATATTTTTAGCTTTTGTCAAGGCGTAATTTCTATTTATGGTTGTTTTTCGATCTTGTCAATTCGTTAAATCTTATTTAAGTCACTATTTGCAATTCATTTCTACGTATCTCTTCCAAACGGCTGATTAAATTGGAAGGACGGATATGAAAATAAGCCATTGTGCGACGACAAAATAAGCCAACATGGTTAGGAGCAATATGTTCTGGACAGGCGGTCATACACAAATTACACATCACACACTCAATAAATAGTTCACCAGCTTCTCTAAACTTGCCTTCCGCAGCTAATTCAACTCCACGTTGAACTTTAATACCTTTGGGACATGATTCAGTGCAACCACCGCATTTTCTACAATTATTAGTCTCTGGGAAAACTTGGTGAAATTCGCTTTGCACATCCCAAGAATTTTGTATATCAGTTAGCTGATATGAATGATGGGTGGGGGAAGGAAACTCCATAAATATAACCTGCATTCCTTCTTCCACAAAAGTTTGACAAGCCAATTGCATACTGACTTCTTTATTATTTGCTTTGCGTACCATAATTCGACAGGAACCACACACTCCTTCCAAACAACCTATACCTTCTACTCTAGCATGACCAGCATGCCAGAATGCTTGGATTACAGAAAATGAAGATGGTGCTTCTACCAATTCTCCATTTATATTAACGTTAACTAGTGTGTCTTTCATAAGTTTATCCATTATAATAATATTGTGACAGGTCTGGTTATTGATTTATATATTCCTTACTTAAATTGTCGTAAGAAACGTAAATCATTTTCAAAAAACAGACGTATATCATTGACTTCATAGTATAACATTGCAAATCTTTCTATTCCCATACCAAAAGCAAAACCAGTATATTTATCATCGTCAATTCCAACTGCATTGAGTACATTAGGATGTACCATTCCACACCCTAAAACTTCTAACCAGCCGGTACCTTTACATATCCTACAACCACTGCCACCACAAGTTACACATTGAACGTCAACTTCAGCAGATGGTTCAGTAAAAGGGAAATAAGAAGTTCGAAACCGCACCTTTAAATCACGCTCAAAAAAACGTTTTAGAAAATCATCTAACATTCCTTTTAAATTAGCAAAACTAACCTTTTCATCTATCATTAGACCTTCAACCTGATGAAACATTGGGGTATGGGTCAAATCGGAATCACAACGATATACACGACAGCCCCGGAGCAATAAATCTCATAGGCGGTTGTTGGTTCTGCATAACTCGGACTTGTACTGGTGAGGTATGAGTTCGCAACAAAGTATGGGCATCAAAATAAAAAGTATCATGCATAGCTCTTGCTGGATGATGTTTTGGAATGTTCAGAGCTTCAAAATTATGATAATCATCCTCAATTTCTGGTCCTTCTTCAACATTAAAGCCAATTTGGGCAAATATATTTTTAATTCGTTGTAAAGTTTGAGTAATTGGGTGTAAACCACCTCCATTCTGTCCACGTCCGGGTAAAGTCACATCAATCTGTTCTTTTACTAATTTAGCCTCTAAATCTATGTTTTGCAACATTTTTTTTCTATTTTCTATGGCATTAGTAAGCAGTTTTTTGGCTTGGTTGATGTCTTGGCCAGCTTTAGGACGTTGTTCAGTTGGCAATTTACCTACTTGTTTAAGTTCTTGAGTAAGTAAGCCTTTTTTTCCCAAAAAATATACTCGCAATTTTTCGAGACCTTGTAAATTGGAAGAATTATGAATATCTTGTTGAGCTTGATTAATAATATCTGAAATTTTTTGCATTATTATTTTTCTTGAGTAAATTATGATAGTTCTAAACGAAGATAATTTAAGGTATTACACAAATATTGTATATTAACTTGTTTGGTATGGTTGCAATTAAAAACTTGTGTATTGCTAGTAATACGAATTTTGAATGATATATGTTTTAAGTTTAATAAGGATTAACATATTGATAATAAAATTTTTTGTTATAAACAATTTATGATTATATTGATTTAATACTTGTCAATATGTTACCAAACTAAAATCTGAGGATTAAGTACCAAAACACAAATTTTTGTATACATCAACTATTTAAAATATTGATTTTCTGTAATTTATGCTTCAGTACTTATTTCGTACAAGGTTATGAAACCTGTAATTATGATTCGGAAGGTTTGATAGGCTCAATTTTCAGGATAACTATAGTTTTTTTAGAACCAAGCTCTGTAGTATATTCCAACTGACTGCCATTCAAAATAATTTTCCGTTTAATAGTTCCTTCCACAGCTTTTTCCTGCATATCAAATTTAGGACGCAATTTATACTTTTGACCAGCATAAACAGCCTCAAATCCACCATCTGATTGTAAATCAATTTTTTCCAGTCCGGGGAAGTCTTGCTTAGCTTGTTTGATAAACTGATCTGGTTGTGGGACAGTAGGTTTAAACTGCTGTGCAGAACCATCTTCATACACTACCCAACCCTCTTCATTTCCATCATTTTTAGCAACAAAATGAATTCCGGGTGCTAAATCAGGAGGTGGTGCAAGTACAAATGGATCAAATATACAAACTGTCTTGCGGTTTTTCAACTGAATAAAATTATCCCCTTGGTCACCAAAACTTACCTTATCCTCACCCACTAAATCCACTATTTCCAATGGAGCTTTGGCTGTAGGAATCAAAGGTACTTTTTTACCATTTGGAGAAGTAATTTCATAAAATCCACCATCATTGTTTCCCAAACCAGCTTTAGTTGGATCAGCCTGTTGCATTCCATCCAAGTTAGGTATAAATGCTAAACCCACTCCTTCATATTCGTCTGAACCAAATACTTCTAAAATACCAGATTTATTTTGATTGAAATGAAATTGTGGTAATTTTGCTGCAGCTAAACCATTATTTAGCTCACTCAACATACTGTTGCCTGTTCCACCTATACCAAAACCTTTACTAAAATCCTGTGTTTTTGGAATTGGTAAATCAAAATTGGCCACCATTTCTGGTAAAACTAGAGGAGTTCCTACAGTGGGTGTTATGTTTCCACTTTTTGGATCAACATTCCAACCTTTAGGAATTAAATCCATCATTTCCGCAGGAACAATTTTTTTAATGTCAACGTTAACTAACATTCTAGCTTTATGCTTATCTGAAAGTTGCTGAAAAGCTTCTCTATCTAGGTGTTTAAAATGTTTAGCAGTCAAACCGTGAATAGCATCATTTTGCAATGGTTCCAAATGAGATGCATCAAAACCGGCAACAACCTCAGGAGCGACATTACTAACATGGTCTGCGGTAAAACCAGCAATTGCTTCTGGCATTATATGAGGAATTTGCTCTTTCGTGGCACCAGTCATGGACTTACCGTCAATGTTTGCAATATGTTCAGCAGTTAAACCAGCCATAGCTGTTTTTGGAGTTTTAGCAATATGTTCAGCAGTTAAACCAGCCATAGAAGTTGGTTGGCTATTCTTAATATGCTCTAACAATAAACCATCAAATGCTTCGGATGGTAAATTATTTAAATGTTCCTTAGTCATAGTGACTACTTCTGCTGGAGGCAAATTAGCCATATGTTCTTTATTCACACCACCCATTGACTTTGGAGGCATTTTAGCAATATGTTCTTTAGTTATGCCACCCATTGCTTCATGAGGTAGTTTACTAACATGTTCTTTGGTCATGCCACCCATTGCTTCATGAGGCAATTTACCAACATGCTCTTTGGTCATTCCACCCATTGCTTCATGAGGTAATTTACCAACATGCTCTTTGGTCATACCACCCATTGCTTCATGGGGTAGTTTACCAACATGCTCTTTAGTCATACCACCCATTGCTTCATGGGGTAGTTTACCTACATGTTCTTTAGTCATGCCACCCATAGCTTCATGGGGTAGTTTACCTACATGCTCTTTGCTCATACCACCCATAGACTCTGGATTAAATTCAGCAATCTGTTCGGGAGTTAATTTAGTGAATTCTTCTGGAGGTGGCGGTTCGTTACCTTCTGGTATAGGAGGCTTATCACCTTCTGGTATGGGAGGCTTATCACCTTCTGGTATGGGAGGTTTGTCACCTTCTGGTATGGGAGGTTTGTCACCTTCTGGTATGGGAGGTTTGTCACCTTCTGGTATGGGAGGTTTATCACCTTCTGGTATGGGAGGTTTGTCACCTTCTGGTATGGGAGGTTTGTCACCTTCTGGTATGGGAGGTTTGTCACCTTCTGGTATGGGAGGTTTGTCACCTTCTGGTATGGGAGGTTTGTCACCTTCTGGTATGGGAGGTTTGTTACCTTCTGGTATAGTAGGTTTGTCACCTTCTGGTAGAGGAGTATTTCCCACACTTAATGGACTATAACCAGCTAAAACTGTCATTATAGCAATAGCAATTATTTTATTTTTCATAATTTGGAACCTATATATTGAATACATGTTCTTGGGAAGCAAACATTGCATTTAAATTGTTTCATAAAAATATCGCCTTGTCAATGTGTTAAGTCCTACTATTTATGTATTTTTTGTCTGGATTTATAGTGAAAGTATTATTGCGTTTAAATATGTAGATGTATCAGCACATCAAGTTTTTATTCAATTCCAAATTTTAAGTTATCTTTTTCCAAAGCAGTCAACAAATTTTGCATATCATCTGGTAAAGGAACAGTCCACTGTATAAATTCTTTACTACTCGGATGAATAAATCCTAATTGTTCGGCATGCAAAGCCTGACGTGGAAATTGGCGAAGTGTTGTTTTAAATTCATCACTACTTTTAGGCGGAATCCGTAAACGCCCACCATATACAGAATCACCCAATATTGGATAGTTTTTATAAGCCATATGAACTCTGATTTGATGAGTACGACCGGTCTCTAATTGAACTCGTATTGCCGTATGGTTTCGATAACGATGTATGACACGATAGTGAGTTATTGCAGTTTTACCACTTTCTGTGACTGCCATGCGAGTGCGATGCACATGATGTCTACCAACAGGGGCATCTATTGTACTGCCAGCTACCATTACCCCATTAACAAATGCTTGATATTTTCTAACAAATTCCCTGTTTTGCAACTGAGTCACTAAACTATTATGAGACGATATGTTACGAGCCACTACCAAAATTCCACTAGTATCTTTATCCAATCTATGGATGATTCCAGCCCTTGGCAATTGTTCTAATTCTGGAGCATAGTACAACAAGGCATTAACTAAAGTTTTATCTTGATTACCAGTTCCCGGATGTACAACTAATCCAGCTGGTTTATTAACCACTAGCAAGTCTGCATCTTCATAAACTACATTTAATTTTAACGATTGTGGTTGCCAAGTAACCTCTTTTGTTAGTTGAGCCGTGAGTTGTATGTGTTCACCACCTTTTAACTTATCTTTACCACGCAACTTAACATTATCAACTGACACCAATCCTTCTTTAATCCATTGTTGTAATCTAGCTCTTGAATAAGATGGAAATAATTTTGCTAAAGCTTTATCTAGTCGATAACCAACCATATCAAAAGGTATTTCTACATTAAACTGTTCTGTAGTCATAAAGTACCAATTCCATTTTAGGATTCAGGATTTAATAAATGCAGGTTTTATCTTGCCATAACTTAACATATTTACAAAAGTTAAAAAACATTATTCTTAATAAATTCAATAATGTATGACAATTTATATTTATAGGTTTTTAGTTAGAGGGCGATAGGAGCTAAGTTAGAAATTTACCAAATAAGAATAGTTTTTCAGATAAATTATGCTGGCCAAAAGACCTGACAAGTATGAGAACTTTTATTTTTATGAAAAGCAACAGCAGATCTTTAGGCCAATTAGGTTAGTACTACCCACAATCAGTATTCCTAAACCCTAATAACCACCTTTACGTTTACTTTCTGGTAATCCAGCTATCTTTCCAGCTTGTTTGGAAGGACCAGCTGGAAACAATTCATATATAGCTTTGGCATCCACTTTTTTATCACCCCAAGTGGTTTGCATAACCTTAGTCATTTTACGCATATTTGGCTGATTACCAGCATTATTGATATACTCATCACGCAGATAATTAATAACATCCCAATGTCGCTGAGTTACATCTTCAATGCCTTCTTGTGCCGCAATAGCCTTAGCGACATCCTCGCTCCAATCATCTATTTCAACCAAATAACCGTTAGCATCGGATTCTACCGTGTTACCATCAATTTCATATGCCATATTTTTATCCTAGATTATCAAATTATGTTAAACATAAATCAGTAGTATATATTGATATAACGAGGCACATCATCGTAAAATCAACACATCCTACACGAGTTTTTTCACATTTATAGATCACATATTTTAAGTAACAATGTACTGTACAAAGTTAAAATATGCCAATTGCTTATTATATCATGGCTGTTTAGGATATTCACAAAAAGATTAAAATAAAGGTATTTTTTTGATAAAATATTAGGTAGTCCTGCAATGTATAGTGATAAATCTATTAATTATTTAATATTTAACAGTTTTTTTTAGAACAAACACTATTCTGTGCAGGACTAGCAAATTTTGAAAGCTGTCTGGTTTCGGGTTTATTACTATTTAGTTTTTATTATGCGTAACTTCAGTTATAAATATAAAAAATTGGTATGAGTATAGTAGATAGTTACAAAATTCCTATAATTATTGTACCTAAATGATGTAATGATGTATCATTCTAAATCATAAAGTATAGGTTAGGTAGGAAATGGGATTAAACCAATGATTGTACCTACTAGCCTCCTGTAATTACATTTTTGAGAAAATTATGAGAAATTTATCAATTCAGTTAAATAAAAAGTTCCAAATCTGGGGACTAATGTTGTTAATGTTTTTAGTACCAGCCGTATATGCTAGTGGTGGCCATTCTAAAATTCCAGAATATTTCTTGTGGATTGCTATTTTATTGACATTAGCAAAAATTTCCGGTTTGATTGAAAAAATTAAGCAACCAGCTGTATTAGGTGAATTGGTAATGGGTGTTTTGTTAGGTAATGCTGTTTTGATTGGTTTTGGTTGGTTTGAACCGATGGCACATGACCCTATTATCTTGTTTTTAGCTGAATTGGGTGTAGTAATCCTGCTATTTCAAATTGGTTTAGAATCCTATATTGAAGAAATGAAAAAGGTTGGATTACAAGCTTTTTGGGTAGCCTGTGTTGGAGTAGTAACACCTTTTGCTTTAGGTTATGTGGCTGGTATTTTATTAATGCCCGGACTTGAACCTAATGCTTATTTGTTTCTAGGAGCAACTTTAACTGCTACTTCAGTAGGGATTACCGGTCGTGTATTTAAGGATTTAAAGAAATTGCAAACTAGAGAAGCTCAAATTGTGTTAGGAGCAGCAGTTATTGATGATGTGATGGGTTTGATCATCTTAGCAGTTGTGTCAGCAATTGTTACTACTGGGGCGGTTAGTGTTGGTTCGATCAGTTTGATAACTGGAGAAGCAATATTATTTTTGGTTGGAGCCTTAGTTTTAGGTAGTTTATTTGCTCCTAAGGTAAATTATCTTTTCTCACTGATTCACAGTGGTTATGGAACAAAGTTTTCTATTGCCATGATATTTTGCCTATTGTTTGCATATCTAGCTCATTTAGCTGGATTGGCTCCAATCGTGGGAGCATTTGCAGCCGGTTTAATGTTAGAACCAGTGCATTTTCATGTGTTTGAAAATTTACCGATCAACAAAAATATTAAAAAAGCAGTGGCAAATGCTGATGAAGATACTAAGAAAAAAGTTGGTGAAGAATTAACTAAATTTAACGATTCCCATTTAGATCGTTTAGTTGCCCCACTTGGTGATTTTTTAGTACCTATATTTTTTGTTGTAACTGGAATGCAGGTTAACTTAGAAACTCTATCCGATCCTAAGATAGTTGGTATCGCTTTGATAATTACTTTGATAGCGTTTGCTGGTAAATTGGCTGCTGGCTTAGTAGCTGGAAAAGGAGTAAATAAGTGGATTGTTGGTTGGGGTATGGCTCCACGTGGTGAAGTTGGGTTAATTTTTGCGATGATCGGGAAGCAACTTGGAGTTATTTCCGATGAACTGTTCTCAGTAGTAATCATCATGGTGATTTTAACCACTTTATTGACTCCGCCTATATTAAACCATTTGTTGCGGAAACAAGAAAATTCATAAACAATAATTAAATTTAATAATGCTATTTAGAATTATTATTTTGCATCCAAATTTTTGATTCATTTGATATATAATATATTTTTTGAATACGCTTGGATTAATGCTTTATGAATGCAGAAGTAATTGGTTGGCTGGAATTGTTGCTTGCTACTTTTTTTATCGTGATAGCGGGTGCAATTTCGGTTGCCATGTCATTGGGATTATTACATTCTTTAATAATTGCTACATTACGTACTTATCTTCAATTAATTGCTTTGGGTTTTGCTCTTACTTGGATATTCACAACTAATTCTGCTTGGATAGTGTTGGGGGTATTTTTGTTCATGATATTAATGACAGCCCAAATACTTCTTAAACGAGTTAAACACAAACCATCTAACCTTTATTTACCAACGGTCAGTGCAGTATTCCTTTCCAGTGTCACAGTTGCATTTGCAGTAACCGGGTTGATTGTTCAAGTTGAACCTTGGTATGAACCACGTTATTTTCTCACAATGGGCGGTATGATACTTGGTAATTCTATGAATGGGATTGCTCTTTCATTGGAAAGGTTGTTTGACGATCTACAAAAACGCACTGCTGAAGTTAATCAAGCACTTGCATTTGGTGGTAATCCTTGGGAAGCATCGTTACCTAGCATTCGAGTTGCGATAACAGCCGGGCTAACACCCACTATCAATTCTATGAGTGCAGTTGGATTGGTATCCATCCCCGGCATGATGACCGGACAGTTATTAGCTGGTGCTGATCCAGTACAGGCAGCCAAATATCAGATTGTAGTAATGTTAATGATTTCAGCGGCCACTGCATTAGGGGCTATGGGTAGTGTTTACTTTGTATATAAACGTGCTTTTGATAGTGAGTGGCGACTTATGATTTAAGGCAATACCTTTTTAAATGGCTTAACAACAACTTTAGTATAAACACCAACTTCATTGTATGGATCGGCATCTGCCCATTCAGTAGCCTCTTCCAATGAAGGAAACTCTGCTATCACCAAACTGCCACTAAATCCTGCCGATCCGGGTTCAGTGGTATCAATAATCGGATGTGGTCCAGCCAATAACAACCGTCCCTGTGATTTAAGAATTTGTAAACGTTCTAAATGGGCCGGACGAGCTTTAATTCTTACTTCCAAACTATTAGGAATATCTTCGCTCATAATTGCATATAACATATTATTTCTCCTCTAATAAATCTTCTAACTTTCGCATATCAAATTGGTCAGTAACAATAGATTTACCTAAACCTTGCATTAACACTAAACGTATTTTACCATCCACAACTTTTTTATCAACCTGCATTAATTCTAACATTTTTGCAGCAGTTAATTCTTTAGGCATTTCAGTTGGTAAAGCCGCTTTTTTCAATAAATTTACTATCCTAGATACAGCATTTTCATCTAACCAACCCAATTTTACTGAAAATTCAGCCGCTAATTTTATTCCAATTGCTATTGCTTCACCATGCAAATATTTACCATAACCAGCCCCAGTTTCTATGGCATGACCAAAAGTATGTCCTAGATTTAACAAAGCTCTTTTACCTTTTTCTTTTTCATCTTCTGCTACAATATTAGCTTTATTTTGGCAAGACTTAATGATTGCAAAACTTAAAGCCGAAGGTTCTTGTTGCAATAAAGCTGTCATATTGGCTTCCAACCATTCAAAAAACTCTAAATCATTGATTAAACTATATTTAATCACTTCAGCTAGACCAGCACTAAATTGCCTTTTATCCAAAGTTTTTAAGGTATCAGTATCTATCAATACATTTTGAGGTTGATGAAATGCTCCGATCATATTTTTGCCAAGAGAATGATTAACTCCAGTCTTGCCACCAACTGAAGAGTCAACTTGAGCTAGTAGAGTCGTGGGAATTTGAATGAAGTTAACTCCTCGCTGATAACAAGCAGCAGCAAAACCAGTCATATCACCCACCACTCCACCACCCAAGGCAATTAATGTAGTTTGGCGATTAAAATGTTGGCGTAATAAAGTATCGAAAATTTGATTCAACACTATTAAGTTTTTGTACTGTTCCCCATCAGGTAAAATTACTGATTTAGTTTCAAAATTTTCTAAAGATGATAGAATTTTATTTAAATATAAAGGGGCTACCGTTTCGTTGCTGACAATTAAAACTTGTTTACTTTGAATATGTGAAATAATTAAATCTGCTTGTTTTAATAAATTTTGACCTATATAAATGGGATAACTGCGTGTACCTAACTCAACTTGTAATGTATTCATTTCTTAAATGTCCTAAAATCAGCTTAATCACTTGATGAATGCTTTTTTCGGTTGTATCCATAGTAAAATCTGCGGTCATTTTGTATAATGGATGACGTTCTTTAAGCAAATCAGCAATTTTTTTGCGAGGATTATCAATTTGTAACAAAGGTCTTTCGTGATTATGAGAAGTACGTTCCAATAGTTCATCCACTGATGCACACAAATAGATCACATGACCACGCCGTTTCAAATATTGGCGGTTATTTGTATCTAATACCA
>JAUCGN010000376.1 GCA_030378125.1 Thiotrichales bacterium HSG1
ATATGAAACCACGTTGATTAGGAATACCAATTACGGTACCAGTAATTTCTATAGATTTTTTTGTTAGTTCAAGTGGTATTTTTTGTGCTAGAATAAGGTCAGCACGGAAAGTAGCATATGCCAATCCAAGTATAAAGAAAAACGGTAGACGAGTGTAAGGGTGTATTATTAAAGGTAATGCTAAAAGAAACCAACCGATATTTGGTAATTCTGCCAGAGTTTGGCAAGATACAATGCCAAAGAAAAAAGCCAATATACTTAGACGCATACCATTTGGAGGACAAATATGTCAATAAAACAATTTTTTAAGAATTCGCTACCTCTGCCATCTAAAATTAAATCACACCCAAAATTAAAGTTTTTTGGTAATCTGTTACACGAACCAAATTTATGGCATTTGAATAGGCGTTCTTTATCTGGAGGGATGGCTGTTGGTCTATTTGTGGCTTTCATTCCATTACCTATACAGATGTTATTAGCGGTTGCAGCAGCAGTTTGGTTGAAGGTGAACTTGCCATTATCAGTTAGCTTAGTTTGGATAACCAACCCAGTCACCATGCCACCATTATTTTATTTTGCTTACCAATTGGGAGCATTGATATTGGGAATACCAATAATAGAAACAGAATTTAGCTTTTCCCCAGAATGGTTATTATATACATTAGGTAATCTTTTACAACCATTGCTATTGGGATGTTTGGTATTGGGTATTGTTAGTGCTGCAATCGGTTATTTAGCCGTCAATTTTTTATGGCGTTTACAAGTGATTAAGTTACGAAAAGAAAGACGTAATCGTAAACTATCCAATCATAAGTCTTAACTATAAAGAAGATTTTTAAAAATTATGGATTACTTGAGTATAGGATGATGATAGTTAATGGATTACGCTTTAGTTAACTTAAAATTATTCTGTTCTCAAAGTAATTGATTATACATTTATTAAACTAAGGAAATTTAAATGAAAACAGGTAAGGTTGGAGCTGGATTACGTGGACAAAGTGCTGGAGAAACAGCATTATGTACTGTTGGTGTTAGTGGTACTGGATTGACCTACCGTGGTTACGATATCACTGAACTGGCACAAAAGGCAACCTTTGAAGAAGTTGCTTACATGATCTTGCATGGTAAAGCACCAAACAAACAAGAATTATATGGTTTTATCGACAGATTGAAAGCACGGCGTGGTTTACCAGAAGCTTTAAAAACTGTGTTGGAACATATTCCAGCTAATGCTCATCCTATGGATGTGATGCGGACTGGTTGTTCTGTGTTAGGCAATTTAGAAATGGAAACAGATTTTTCCCAACAAAAAGAAATATCTGAACGTATGTTGGCAGTTTTTCCTTCTATTATCTGCTATTGGTATCGTTATAGCCATGACGGAGTACGAATTAATACTGAAGTTGATGATAACAGTATTGGTAGTCATTTTTTACATTTGTTACATGACGAAGTTCCAACAGAATTGTATCAACAAGTAATGAGTGTTTCTCTGATCCTATATGCTGAACATGAGTTTAATGCCTCGACTTTTAATGCACGGGTTTGTGCTTCTACTCTATCTGACTTGTATTCTTGCATAACTTCAGCAATAAGTACCTTACGCGGTCCTTGGCATGGTGGTGCTAATGAAGCTGCTATGGCAATGTTAGAAAATTGGCAAACTCCCGATGAAGCTGAACAAGCGGTTTTAGACATGTTAGCTCGTAAAGATAAAATTATGGGATTTGGGCATCCAGTTTATACAGTGCAAGACCCCCGTAATCCAATTATCAAGAGTT
>JAUCGN010000377.1 GCA_030378125.1 Thiotrichales bacterium HSG1
TTAGCATCAATAAACTTATGTGGTTGTTTAAACACAAAATCACCAGTACTATTGGGGTCAATTACTTTGTATTCTAGTGTTCGAGGCATGTTGGCAATTAGGTTGCGAGCAGTTAAAATTGTCTCTCCCCCAGTTAAAGTAGCTAGAATGTTTTGGGCTACAACAGAATGACGATTATTGCCAATAATTGGTTGATTTTTATTGTTTTCTATTAGTATTCGTGATTTTCTAAGAGCCATTTTTAACAATTCAGTTTTGTTGTCTGTCAACATATAGTTTGGTAATTGTTTCAATAGCTGTTTTGTGGTAGTAGATTTAATTTCAGTTGTAAAATTGCCAGAATAAATATTGGATGCCTGCAAAGGGTTAGAATAAAAGCTGTCAGAAATAATCAATACATTACGAATACTATCTTTAGTAATCAATAAGTTACTTGTAATAACACTAGTTTCCAACCAATTTTCATAAATATCTCTAGCAGCATCAGAAGGTAGCCAATAAGGTTGTCCATCAGATGCTCTTTGACTACGACCAGCATAGTAAATTAGCAGATTATCATTTGCTCCTAACTTATTTTTTAAATGTTTGAAAGAAGTGACTATTTCTTGATAGGAAGGGTTGATTAATAACTTATTGTTGAAGCCATATTTATTGGTTAAAACTGTATCAATCATTTTGGCATCATTGACAGCTGTGGTCAGTCGTGGCCAGTATTGGTAGTTATTGATACCAATAATTAAGCCATAATATTTACCTAAGTTTTTATCAATGGTATATTGCCAATATTTCTCACATTTTTGTAGTTTTGCGAGAGTATTTTGTCGCCATTTTTGTACATCTGTTTTAATTTGAGTGATAGAGGTTTGATACTGATTTATTTTACTGTTATTGGTTGATTGTGAAGTATTAATTAGATTGTTGAAAGTATCAATCAGAATGTCTGTTGGTAATTCATTACTATTTTTAATTTGCTTCAAAATTTCTGGATATTCGGTTAAATTATTACAAGTTTTAACTGAAATATCAGCAAATGCAGGTAAATTTAGTAAGAATAAAATTATGGTTAAATATCGCATAATGTTTGCTCCTTGTTTAGTTTTAAATAATTTATTTCACTGCCGTACAGTTTTCAAAAATTATTAAAATTCAGATAATTATTTGGTAAATTGAAATTAGGAATAGGTAAATTTTGTTTGGTAAGATATTTAAGCAACCTTATTGCCAATTTTAAATAAGCTCAAATAACAGTGTTCAGTATGATGTATAATAGTATTATAGCCTTTTTCAAAAGCATATTCACCCAAATAAACTGACCAAACATATGCTAAAGCAAACAGTATCATACAGATGAGATATATGTTCGGGGTTAGATAAATGATTCTTATGTAAGTTAAACCTACATATAATAAGAAAGTTTTAATATAAAAATGTTTTTTCCTATATCTACCTTCATAAATTTTGGTTACACCAATTTCATTTATATGACCTGCTGGCATTCTGGTAGTTGTTGTACTAAATGAGATTAACATACTAAAAAAGTTGAAACAACGTTTTAGTAAAATTATTCCAAAAACAGATATTCGTATGAATATATCTCCTTTTTAATTTACAATTGGTCTAATATTTCAATATTTGGTAGTGGGCTTGGACTATTTTAAAATTTATAAATATGCTAAAACAACAGCTTGTTATACAAAATCACTAAAGCTTGTAATTAATTTATATTTAACAAGTTTTAATTTTTTCTTAATAGTCAGCACTCAGTACCTGTTAATCCTTA
>JAUCGN010000378.1 GCA_030378125.1 Thiotrichales bacterium HSG1
TATCGGCTGATAAATGCTGCTGTTGATTACCATAAGTTCCTGTTTTAGCCGGCTGAGTTGCACCATATAAAGTTATTGAGGGTATAGATAATGCCGCAGCTAGATGAGCTAAACCAGTATCAACCCCAACCACCACTTTAGATTGTGCCAAAATATTAGCTAAATCATACAAATTACTCTTTGGAATTAAGCTAATATTCTTGTGAATCGCAGCAATCCGTAATGCTCGTTGTTGTTCTTCAAGATTACCCCATGGAATTTTTACTTTAAATCCAACATTAGTCACCAATTTAGCCAATTTAAGCCAATTATCTTCCGGCCAATGTTTGGTTAACCAAGTTGTGCCGTGTAAAAATACTACTTGCTTACTCTTAGTTGATTGAAAAAAATGTTTAGCAATTCCATATTCAGGTGGACTATCTGGCAGTTGATAATTTAAAACTTTTGCAAATAGTTGTCTAACTCTGGTAACAGCATGTTGATTTTTAAGGATATTATAACTTTGTTGATAAGCTATGCTGGCTAACGGTTCTCTGGCAGAATGATAGTTTAAACCACAACGTACTCCTATTGCTTGATAAGTGAGAAAGGCACTTTTAATCAGACCTTGAGCGTCAATAATTTTATCGTATTTGTTTGAACTTAAAGTTTGTTTAAATTGATGCCAATTGCCGCTTAAATAAGTAGTTAAAACCTGCTTACGCCAGCGTCTAAACGCAACTGGTATAACTTGTTTTATTGCTGGATGCCAAGTTGGTATTTCTGCAAATGCCTCTTCAACCACCCAATCAAATTGTAAATCTGGATAATGTAGTTTAGCATCTGTAACTGCTGGTAAAGTGTGAATAACATCACCCAAGGAAGATGTTTTAATTATTAATATTCGCATTGGATCAACCAATACCTTCGCCAATGTTAAAATTTGTTGTTTCAGGAATGAGGTACTATTTCCCGAAACTCAAGTAACACAAAGATTTCGGAAAATCCGCTTCGCTCCATTCCCAAAACAACTAGGTGATTGACGAAGGTATTGCTCAATACTACAGGTATTTTTAATTGTAAATTAGTGAATGAAGAATGGTTAATTACTAATGATTTTGGTTTTCACTAACAATTAGTCATTGACTATCAACTATTCACAATTAATTTTACCTACTTTTAAACTACATTACCCCATTACAAACAATGGTTCTCCATATTCTACTGGTGTACCATTATCTAGTAAAACTTTAGTTATAATGCCAGCTTTGTCAGCTGTGATCTGATTGAGAATCTTCATGGCCTCAATAATGCACAGGGTTTCTCCCTCTGTTACCATCTGCCCTTCTTCAACAAAAGGCTTGCTAGTTGGTGACGGAGAACGATAAAATGTACCTACCATCGGAGAAGTGATAATATGTCCTTTCAGTTTAGTATCTTTACTATCTTCAGCAACTGATGCTGACGGCTGCGTAGTAACCGTCGGTGGTAGTGGTGCTGCTGCTGGTATTGGTGCTGCTGGCAAATAAGTGGAATGGCGGCTTATACGAATAGAATCTTCACCTTCGTGAACTTCTATCTCTGCTATTTCTGATGATTTAATAAAGTCTATAAGTTTTTCAATTTTTTGTATGTCCATGAGTCTCCCTCGATTCTGACAAAATAGACAGTGTTGCTTGTAAAGCCAAATTATACCCTTGTGCTCCAAGCCCGCTTATGACACCAACTGCTATATCCGAAAAGTGAGAATGGTGTCGAAAAGATTCACGAGCATGTATATTAGATAAATGTAC
>JAUCGN010000379.1 GCA_030378125.1 Thiotrichales bacterium HSG1
TTAACAGATTGATGCTGACCTTTATGGCTAAGTTGGAATCATTGGCTTGCTTTGCAAACGATATGCTGTTTTGGTAAGCTGTCACTGATTCTGGATAATGTTCTAAAATTGCTAGTGCATTGCCTTGACTATTATTTGCCCTAGCTAAAATGCTAGCCTTCTTAGTTCCCTTTGCATCAGCAAGACTATCATCTGCTAACACTAACGCTTCTTCAACATCACCAACAGATAACCATGCATCACTTAATTGACTCAGAACAATAGCACTACGTTCTGTATCACTATTTTGTTTGGCAAGAGAAGCAGCTTCAGTTAATAAATTAAATACTTGGCTATGTTTGCCAATAGCTTGGTAGGCTGCTGCCAATTTGGTCAATATATCAATACGTTGAGAGACTTGATTGTCAAATTTAGAAAGATTAGTTTCCCAATGTTTGATTGCTTGTTGAAAATCACCATTTTGGAAAAATATGTCTCCAGTTTGATTTGCGACTGAAAAACTCGCATTAGTCATGCCTACGATAAATATCAGTAATATAATTTTAATTCTCATATAAAATTCCATTCTTGATTCCTATTTGTTAGTCATGTAGAGTTGATGTAATACAATGAAATCAATCAAATATAAATTCAATCAATAATTTATGGTATTATATCTAAATAGTCGATTACTAATTTCCACCTACCATATAGTTTTATTCAAGTATGAACTTAACTTTTGGTGGACAATAACGTTACCCGCCCTTGTATAATAGACCATTAATAGAAAGTTTATCCTACATATTTTGGGATTATATTTTAAGGTGAACTCTCACAAATTAACTTTTTAATTTCATCAACTATTTCTTCATTGCTACAAGAGCCTTTTTGCAAAATAATTTTTACATCTTTTAACCGAATTCTATCTTCTAAAGTTATATCCTTAGCAGTGAACACGATAATTGAAATAGGTTTAGAAACATGCTGTTGTAATCTATCAATAAATTCAAAACCATCCATTTCTGGCATTTGTAAGTCTAATAAAATAACAGCTGGAATTTGTTTTTTCTGAATATATTCCAATGCTAACCAACCGTTTTCAATTTTACAAACTCTCAAATTAGCCTTTCTGATAATGCGTTCCATCATATCACGATTAACTTGGTCGTCATCAATAATCATAACTAATGGAACTGATTCATTTACAGAAAAATGATATTTTTGCAATACAGCGAATAACTGTTCACGGGTAACTGGCTTCATTAAATAATCAGATGCACCCAACGAATAAGCTACACTTTTATCCTCCATCATAGATAATATGATCACTGGGATAGAAATTAATTCTTGATCTGATTTTAAATAAGATAATACTTCCCAACCGTCCATTTTAGGCATCATTACATCTAAAATTATTACATCTGGCAATATCTTCTTAGCCATTTGTAAACCTTCTTCACCGTTCTCAGCTATTTCTACTTGATAACCTTGTTTAGTTAAATAATTATGCAAAACTTTGCGTACTTCCAATTCATCGTCAATAATCAGCACAGTTCCACCATCTTCTAACACTGCTACATGTTCATGCAAATTATTGCTTTCTTGTTGAATTGAAGTTATTTTAGCCGGTAAACGAATCGTAAAAGTACTACCTTTATCCAATTCGCTTTCAACATTTATTGTTCCTCCCATCATCTTTACGAAATGATTGGTAATAGCTAAACCTAAACCAGTTCCATCATATTTACGAGTGGTGGAACTGTCAGCTTGAGTAAAAATATTGA
>JAUCGN010000380.1 GCA_030378125.1 Thiotrichales bacterium HSG1
TGGCTGTTCATCTCCAGAAATATTACTTCCCATTTGAAACTTACCAGCCGGAATTTTTACCATTTCAGGTAGTTTTAATAAAGTAATTGGATAAGTTTGACCATTTTCTACTATCAAACCTTGAATTTCAACTTGATTATCATGTAGACTGGCATTTATAAATAGTGGTTTTTCATTACCCGTATTGTAAAGTTGTTTGGCTTCTTGAGGTGTGATCGCAATTATAGCTTTATCTTGCAATTTTCCGAATTGCTTTACCCAACTTGTTTGCCAAGTTAAATTTACTGTATATTTTTTACTATCAGCGTTGTACTTTATTAGACTTAAAGTTCCAGCTTGATAGGATAAATTACGTTGTTGCACTTGAATATTGAACTGTTTTAATAATTTATGCCATCGTGTTTGAAAATCAGCAGTGGTTTCAAATTGACCTTTTTTAGGTTTAAAATAAGCTGTGAAATCTGGATTTTCTATTAAATTATCTGCTAATTGATCTGGTGAGCTTGATGGTTTAACTTCAGGTTTTACAACTGGTTGAGTTGATAAATCTGGAGTTGTAGGTTTAGTTATTACCGGTGGTTTAACTTCAGGTTTTACAACTATTGGTGGGTTTGGTATTGAGGATTGTGTAATTGTTGAATCATTATTTTTTGAAATTTGTTCTTTAATATCTTCAATAATATCTTCAAACAAATAAAAAGTAGCAATAATCGCTATAACTGTTGCCAAGAAAGATATTTTTTTATGCCCTCTGAAGTATTCCGAGAAAGCAGCACCACCACTTAATACAAATATTATTGCTAAGATAAATACTTTTAGTGTCATGTTTATTTGCCAAGATAAATATTAGACTATTATATCCTATAAATTCAAAAAAAATTTACCTATAATGATTTGTAATAGCAATAATCTCTATATCACCATTAACAACAATAAATAATGCACGATATTTTAAATCTAACCTAAAAGAGTACGTTTTTAAACGCTTAGGTTCCAACAACTCAACATTGAGTGATGGATGTGATATGTCTTGTTCAAGCAAAATCTTAGCTTTATCAAATTTTTTAACGAGTTGATGTTTTTTTAAATACGTAGCAAGATCAATCCTTAATGGTTTAATGATCATTTACTGTAAACTGATGATTTTTTTAAACCTTGTTCAAGTTCAGTAAGAAATTCAGAACTATAATCTGCATTAGAAAATTCTTGCATTACTTCTTCTAAAGGTAGATTAACATATTCTTCTAACTCAATAACTTCTTTTTTAATTACCACTTCAACATTTTTTTTAAGTAATATTTTAATTAAACTAATGAATTCTAAATCAATTTCATTGAGTTTAAGAGTTAATTCAATACGCATAATATATATCCTACAATGAATAAATTACCAATAATCCAAAAAACTTATGATTTAGTTAAATATTATGTGCCTATTTTAAACCGTCTGCCACGAGATCATAAATTTGTATTAGGAGATAGAATTATAACAGGTTTGTATGATTTGTTGGAAGGTTTAATCACCGCAAAATATACTAAGGAAAAATTGAACTTGTTATCATCATTAAATGGTAAGTTGAATATTCTGCGTTATCAAACTCGTTTACTACTTGATTTTGAATTAATTTCTACTAAACTAGGACTTACGCATTGACAAGAATATTATAATATGGATCATCCAAAAAAACTATAGAAAAGAATCCAATGAGAGAAATAAGTCGTCCATCAACAGCGAAATGTACCTTATCCATGTATATATCCTAT
>JAUCGN010000381.1 GCA_030378125.1 Thiotrichales bacterium HSG1
CATAACATTTTCTGTTTCTGTACCAATCGAAATTCGTAAATGATTAGGCATTCCATAACCACCACCTATTGGTCGAGTGATAACTCCTTTAGTCAACAAGTCATCATGAACTTTATTGCCATCACCAACGTTGACAGCTAAAAAATTACCCAAAGAAGGGATATAAGGTAAATTCATATTATTTAAAGCATTTTCTAATTGTATCATCCCAACCCGATTTAATTCTACGCTATTTTCAAGATACTTATCATCATTTAACGCAACTGTTCCTGCAATTAAAGCCAAATTATTAACATTAAATGGTTGTCGTACTCGGTTCAATAAATTAGCAATTTGTGGATGTGAAATTGAGTAACCAACTCTGAGACCAGCTAAACCATATGCTTTAGAAAAAGTTCGAGTCACAACAAGATTAGGATAATTTTTTAACCATTCTAAACTGTTAGGATAATTATTATTTTTACAAGCATATTCATAATATGCCTCATCTATAACTACAATAACATTCTCAGGGATTGATTCTAAAAAATTTTGCAAGCTATTTTTATCAACCCAAGTTCCGGTGGGATTATTAGGATTAGCAATAAATACCAAACGAGTATCATTATCAATAGCTTTTTGCATAGCAGTTAAGTCATGCCCCCAGTTTATAGCTGGAGTAATGATCATTTTTGCTCCAATGGCTTGAGTTATCAAAGGATAAACTGCAAAAGCATGGGCGGAAAATACTACCGATTGTTGAGGAGTAACAAAAGCTCGAGCAATTAATTCTAATATATCGTTGGAACCATTACCCAAAGTTATAGCATCCATCTCAACTTCATATTTACTAGCAATAGCTTGTTTTAATTCAAAACCATTACCATCTGGATAACGGGATAGTTCCGATAAATTGGCTTTAATTGCTTCTAATACTAGTGGGCTTGGACCGAGAGGATTTTCATTGGAGGCTAATTTTATAACATTGGTTATGCCATATTCTCGTTCCAATTCTTCAATGGGTTTACCCGGTTGGTAAGGTTGCAAATCTTGTACACCAGGCACTGCAAGTTTTAAGAAAGACATAGATTTTTATTCATTAATTATCAATTTGGTAAGCAAGTTGTGATATATCTCATTTTCAATGATTAATCCAATTTTTTCTTGTTAATCACGTCTAAATGTAATGGAAACTCCCCACTTATGTTATCTTCAAAATAATGAGTTAAGGTTTTATGGATAGTCCTAAATGCAATATTTTCCCAAGGAATTTCATTTTTGGTAAATAGCCTTACATCTAAGCTTTCAGTTCCAGGTGCAAACTTTAAATTAAGTAATTTAGCTCGAAACATTATGTATACTTGACTAATATGAGGTAAACTGATAAGGGTATACAAGTTTAGCAATTCAACACTTGCTTCAGACTCTTCCCATGTTTCACGGGTAGCAGCTTGTTCAACAGTTTCATTGTTTTCCATGAAACCAGCTGGTAAAGTCCATAAACCATAGCGAGGTTGGATCGCTCGTTTACACAACAAAACCTTATCTTCCCAAACAGGTAAACAACCGGCAACAATTTTAGGGTTTTGATAATGAATAGTGTTACAGGCTTCGCATACAATACGAGGTAAGTTTTCTCCTTTTGGGATTTTGGATACAAGTTGTGCAGAACCACAATGACTACAATAATTCATAAGGGATTTATTAAGATTTGCTGACGATTTGCTCCCTAGGGGACTCGAACCCCTGTTTTCGCCGTGAGAGGGCGATGTCCTAGGCCACT
>JAUCGN010000044.1 GCA_030378125.1 Thiotrichales bacterium HSG1
GTTGGAGTCTATTAGGATTTTCTCCATAGCGACCATCGGTTGGTCGGCGAGAAGGCTGTACATAAGCAGCACTCCATGGTTCTGGGCCGATAGCTCTTAAAAAGGTTGCCGGGTGAAAAGTTCCGGCTCCAACTTCCATATCATAGGGTTGTAGTAAAACACAACCTTGTTTTGCCCAATATTTTTGGAGGGCTAAAATTAATCCTTGAAATGTTGTGGGCGATGACACGACTACTCCTGTTTTCAAATAAAATGAGCATTTTAACACATTATGATGTTATCGCTTATACACCTTACTAAATTAATTAAGTGTATACAGCTTACAATTTGATTGGATTCATTCTTTTGGATATAATTAAATTCTCATTCCTCAATAACATAATAGGTAATCTAATGACTAACTATAAAATAGCTTTTGCTCCAGATTTAGATATAGATACTTCTGATTTTGTAAATGCTTGGAATGATACGTCTAATTGTCGTGAAATGGCGGAGGCAAAGTTGGATGAGATGACGGCAACTGATTATGATTCTTCCACTGTTAAAGTTTTAGCATTGCTTGGTGTCTTTGCTACTGGAGTTGCTACTAATGCAATTTATGATTTAATTAAAACTACAGTGGTTAATTTGCCGGGTGTACAGGAAACGTTGGAGATAAAAAATATTCCTAAAAATGCTGATTTTCTTGATATTCAACAGATTGACCAACCAGATGGTAGCAAGTTGTTGATTATTGTTGTTAAGGAAAAATAGGAATGCAAATTCTGTGAGCATTGTAGGATCGATAAAACTAAGTATAATCGACCATTTGTGTTAATTAAATTTATCTGAATGGTCGATTTTCCACATTGAACTAATCCAAAATATAGTTAACTAGAAAGTATGGAATCAATATTATCCAAACTAAAAGAAAGACATACTCAGTTTTGCACTCATTTAAGACATGGTTGGATAAATGTTGAATTACACTCTTATATAAAACAGCTTTTATCAGAAAAATGTGAAGATGAAAATTATAGTGAATCTATGATAGTCAATTGTAAATCTCCAGTTGGTAAGGATTCTCAAGAAAATATTAGATTGAAAGGCAAAAATTTATTAGGATTTGTTAATTCAACTAAAGGAGCTGGAACAGAATGGGCTTTGCAATGGACTTTAGTGAGTTCAATAGCTTTATTTGAAGCTTTTATTAGTGATATTGCGACAATAATATATATGAGTAATCCTAAATATTTTCTAATAAATAATCAGGATAGAGTGATAGACTGTAAAGAAAATCATAAAGTAGCAAAGATTCTAATTAATAGTGAATCAAGGGAAGAAGCATTAGAAAAGTTAATTGAAGAGAAGTTAAGAAGTATATTCTATGGAAATCCTATAGATGCTTTTATTAAATATAACAACAAAAAACATAAAGATGGCAACCTAAAATTAAATTTAGATAAGGTATTTCATAATGAATGTTTTTATGAACTTCAGTTATATAAAGAGATGGTTGGACGTAGAAATACAATCGTACATAATGTTGGAATCATTGATGATAAATATATAAGGGAAGTTGATAATATTTGTACAAAACTGTCTGGAGGAGATAAAGTGAGGATTGATAAAGATTATTCATTTAGTTCTTTAATGATATTAGATAATTTAGCAGCTTTATATACCAAACAGGTCTCAGTACAAATAAAAGAGGGAACATGGTCTTGAAAAACCACATTCCCTATCATGTACCCATCCACCCCACTAATAAGCAGGGTGCTCGCCGGAGCCATACCTAAATAGGTAGTTACATGGGAGTCGACCGGTGTTAAATTCTTTCCAAACATCACTTGTAGTTGTTAATTATAATAATCTAGTTAGTATTTATAGTCAAGTTTAAATTTTTAAAAAGCTATTATTTGTCTGAATCAGGATTTACAGAATTATAGAATTTTCAGAATAAAGGCAAAAATATTGACAATCTAAATTGTAGAGACAAGGCATGCCTTGTCTCTACGTTACAATATAATTGGTTTTGATTGTTAATTCTGAAAATTCTATAATTCTGTGAATTCTGATTCAGACAAGGAGAAAAATATGAACACAATAACCATCCGTGAAAAAAGTCAAATTGACGCAAACACTTACCAAGCTGAACTCTGTTTTAATGATGATATTCCGTATCAGATTGAAATTAAAAATCCATTTGCTGAGGCTAAACAAGAGGAGCTTTTGGAGTGGTATTTTGAGGAATATTCAAAGTTTCCGTTTATGAAGCAAGTGGAGTTTGCTGAGGCGGCGGCGAGTATTGATACTTATGGTGAGGTTTTGTTTGAGCAGGTTTTTGGGCAACGTAAAGCGTACACTGAATATAGTAATGCCTTGCAAACTGGTGATTTAAAACTGGAAATAATTGGTTCGCCGGCTTTTCATCAGGTGCATTGGGAGGCTTTGAAAGATTCGGATTCTGACCATGCGTTGGCTTTGCATTATTCGATGATTCGTAAACCAGTTGTTGAGCAGCATCCGCAGCCAATGGCGAAAGGGAAGGAATCGGCAACGTTAAATGTGTTATTGGTGACTGCACGTCCTGATGGTAAGCATGATGTGGGTTATCGAACTATTTCACGGCCTTTGGTGGAAATGCTGCAAAATGCGAAGTTGCCGGTTAAGATTGATATTTTACGGCCCGGTACTTATCAGGCTTTGGTCAAACAGTTGGAACAGGTGACGAATGAATATGGCAAAGGTTATTATCATTTGTTACATTTTGATGTGCATGGTGCGGTATTGAATTATGAAGAGTTGGAAGCAGGTCGTAAAGTAGAGCAGTTTAAGTTTTCTTATCAAGCAAGGTTTGGGCGGGAGGATTTGCAGCCGTTTGAGGGTTTGAAAGCATTTTTGTTTTTGCAGGGTGATAAGCAAGGACAGGCTGAACCGTTGGAAGCCACTGAGTTATCCAATTTGTTAGCTCATCATGGGGTTCCGTTGGTGATGTTGAATGCTTGTCAGTCGGCGAAACAGGTTGGTAGTGTTGGTGAGACGAGTTTGGGTAGTCGTTTGATGCAAAGTGGAGTGCAAACTGTGGTGGCGATGGCTTATTCTGTGAAGGTGTCGGCAGCTAAAATCTTTATGCAGACTTTGTATGAAAATTTGTTTCAGCAGGTTAAGTTGAATGCAGCACTTCGGTTGGCACGTTTGGCTTTGTTTAATGATAAAACTCGTATTGCTCATCATAATCAACAGATTAATTTGGAAGATTGGTTGTTGCCGGTGGTTTATCAGAGGCAGGTGGTTGATTTACCGTTACGGGAGTTGACTGTTGATGAGGAAGTGGCATATTGGCAGAATGAGGCATTGCGTTATGAAGCTCCGTCAACTCAATTTGGTTTTGTGGGGCGAGATTTGGATGTGTTGGAAGTGGAGAATCGTTTGTTATCGCAACGGAATATTTTGTTGATTTGTGGTATGGGTGGTACTGGTAAAACGACTTTGTTGCATCATTTGGGGGCGTGGTGGCAGACGACGCATTTTGTGAAGCGGGTGTTTTATTTTGGTTATGATGTGAAGGCGTGGAATCGGCAGCAGATTTTATTGGCTTTGGCTACGGAATTATTGCCAAATAGTGAAGTATTTAAAGCTATGAGCAAAAATGAATCAGCCCAACAAAAGATGATTGTTAAGAAGTTGCGTTCGGAGCGGCATTTGTTGATTTTGGATAATTTGGAGTCTATCACTGGGTCGCATTTGGCGATTTTGCATACTTTGTCAGAGGATGAGCAGCAGGAATTGCAGTCTTTGTTGAATGGTTTGGTGGGTGGTGAGAGTTTGGTATTGTTGGGTTCGCGTGGGGAGGAGAAGTGGTTGGCAGCGGGGACTTTTGAAAATAATGTTTATGGGTTGGCTGGTTTGGATGCGGAGGCGGATTCGCAGTTGGTGGATTTGATTTTGGCTGCTCATGGGGTGAGTCATTATCGGGAGGCGGAGGAGCATCGGGAGTATTTGCAGAGCTTGTTGAAGTTGTTGGCTGGTTATCCGTTGGCTTTGCAGGTGGTGTTGGGGAATTTGGTGCGACAGACTCCTAAAGAGGTTTTGGAGGCATTGGAAGCTGGTGTTTCTGAGGGGTTGAATACTGGGGTGGAGACTGGGAATATTCATCAGGATAAAACAACTAATATTTTACGTTGTATTGATTATTCTTATGGGAATTTGTCGGAAGATGCTCAGAAGTTGTTGTTGTGTTTGGCTCCGTTTACGGGGGTGGTTCGGAAAGACCTGTTTCCACAATATACTGAAAAATTACAACAACAACCGTTATTAGCTGGCTTACCTTTTGAACAATGGGAATCTGTGTTACAACAGGCAAAAAAATGGGGTTTATTAGAACAACATTCTGAACAACCGATATTTTTAACGGTGCAACCAATTTTTCCTTATTTTATGCGGAATCGTTTGCAGTCAAAACCTGATTATCAAGCAGCAATTGAGACGGCGTTTCGGCAATATTATGATGAAATTGGGGATGCGTTGAAAGATTTGCTTCAATCCAAACAAAATAAGGAAAAACGAATGGGGCGAATGTTGGTATCTTTTGAATATGAAAATCTGTGTAAAGCATTGAATTTTGCTTTAGTGGCACAGGTGTCAATTTTAAATTTTTATTACACATTATCTCTTTATTTGGATACTACCAAAGATTATGCACGGGGATTAGTTTTAGGTAAAGACGTATTATCCAGTTTGGAAAAATATCCAGATGAAACCTTGCAAGGACAATTAGGTGCTGAATTCGTTGGGCTAGTGGATGGTATTGCCACAAAACAATGTTTTCTCAAGAAATATGCAGAAGCAGAGCAATCTTATCAAAAGGCTTTGTCAATTTGGCTTACTAACACGGGTTATAATGCTGATGAGATTAAACAAAAAAGTGCAAGCATATATCACCAACTTGGTGTGGTAGCAAAAGAACAGCGTCAATGGCAAACTGCAAAACAGTATTATCAAAAGGCTCTGGCTATTTATATTGAGTTTAATGATAAGTCTTCACAAGCCGGTGCTTATCACAATCTAGGTGTGCTAGCACAAGGACAGCATCAATGGTCAGAAGCAGAACATTATTATCAAAACTCTCTAGCTATTAAAATTGAGTTTAATGATAAGTATGAACAAGCCCGCACTTATCATCATCTGGGAATGGTGGCACAAGAACAACATCAATGGCAAATTGCAGAACATTATTATCAAAAAGCTTTGATTATTTTTCTTGAATTCAATGATAAACTTTTACAGGCTCATTCTTATCATAATCTAGGAGAAATGGCAAGAGAACAAAAACAATGGCAAGCCGCCGAACAGTATTATCAAAAGGCTTTGGAGATTAAAATTGAGTTCAGCGATAAGTATGAACAAGCTGATACTTATCAGCAACTGGGCATATTGGCCGAAGAACAAAAACAATGGCAACAAGCAAAGGACTATTTTCTTAAAGCATTAAATTTATTTTTTGAATTTAATGATTCACACAGTATTGAGACTCTTTCTTTACCTGCTCTTGCTCGTTTATACCAAGCCACCAACGACAACACCCTGCCCACTGCCGTTGCGGAGGTATTGGGGATTGGTGTTGAGGAAGTGTTGGAGAGGTTTGGTGTTTGAACATGATTGTGCAAGATTTGCAGGATAAAACATGATTAAAAACCTTTAACCCAATGATTTTGCTTTTTAATCCTGCTCATCCTTAAATCCTGTATAATCTTGTTCAAACTAACTTTGGATTCTGAACATGATTGTGCAGGATTTGCAAGATATAGTAACATTCTTACAAAACTGCATCATAAAAACAAATTATAGGTAAAAACATATTAGTTATAGTGTAGATTTCAGAAAACGTGCAACCGATTTTGTTATTGAAGAAAAAAATAGTATGAGAAGTGCGAGCAAAATATTCAATATACAGTATAATGAAAGAATGGGTAAAAATATTTAAAGAAACCGGAGAATTTTCTCCCAAACCAATTTGTGGAAACAACAAAGGTAAATTTATCAGAATTATCTCAACAAGTATTAGAATATCCAGATAGATTTCAATATGAATATGCCCAATATAGATTGTTTTTATGGTGCATAAATATATGGATGTTACTATACAATAAAACCTGACAGGTCTAAAGTCCCAACCACCTCCGCCACCATTTCTTTGGCTTCGGATTTTTCATTTCCTCAAGCAATCCAGCATAGTTTTCTGAATAGAGACGCACATCAGGATGATCAGGTTCAAAGAACTTATTTGCAATTTTTATAGCCCGTTCATACAATGGCTTAGCTTTTTCATAATCACCTTGAGTTTTATATAATGATGCTAAGTTATTAAGGTCAATTGCAACATCAGGATGTTCTTTACCATAAACTTTTTCATCAATAGCTAAAGAACGTTCATACAACGGTTTGGCTTGTTCATAATCGCCTTGGTCATCATATAATGATGCTTGGTTATTTAGGTCTCTTGCAACATCAGGATGTTCTTTACCATAAATTTTCTCATCAATAGCTAAAGCCCGTTCATACAATGGTTTGGCTGCTTGACAGTCACTTTGGTCTTTATATAATGTTGCTAAATTGTTTAGGGAAGTAGCTAAGAGTGGATGTTCTTCACCATGAACTTTTTCCCAAATATCTAAAGCCCGTTCATACAATGGTTTAGCTGCTTTATAGTCACCTTGACTATAATATAATACTGCTAAGTTATTAATACTTTGTGCTATATCAGGATGTTCTTTACCATAAACTTTCTCACGAATAGCCAAAGAACGTTCATACAATAGTTTGGCTGTTTTATAATCACCTTGAATTCTATATAACAATGCTAAGTTGTTAAGGCTAGTTGCTACATCAGGATGTTCTTTTTCATGAACTTTTTCACTAATAGCTAAAGAACGTTCATACAACGGCTTGGCTTCTTTATAATTACCTTGAGTTTTATATAATAATGCTAAGTTGTTAAGGCCAGTTGCTACCTCTGAATGTTCTTCACCATAAACTTTTTCTTTAATAGCTAAAGAACGTTCATACAACGATTTGGCTGATTTATAATCAGCTTTACTATCATCTAAATAATAAGCAATTTGATTCAATAAAATACCAGCCTCTTCAGATTCTAATTTCCATTCTTCAATCAATTCTGCACAAGTCAAAGCACAGGGTAATAAACGCTCACAAGTTGGCCAATCTGAAACCTCCATATCATAAGGAAAAATCCTATTCATCGCCAACACCGCCTTCTCCGCCCAATCCTTCTGCTCCTCACCCAACTCATGCCGCAATATCCCCTGCACCAACCGATGAATCCGCAACATTCCCGCATCCCGCCACACAAACGAAAACTGCAACACAACCTTCAACGCCTGCTCAAACTCCAAATCATCCCAATCCCCAAACACCTCCTCAGGAATCCCATCAGGATGCAAAAACGCACATAAATTCAACAACTCAATCGCCTTCGGATTAGCCTGTTCAACCTTCTCCAACGACAACAACCAAGTCACCGCTATCGGGTCAGGATGATCCGACTCATTAACCACGACTCCCCGCTCTCGCAACAACTCATACCCATGCTTCCGATACAACTTCAAATACCCTGCCAAACCACACAACGTCTCCCGCACATAAGCCCCAGCCTGATCCAACGCCAACGGCAACGCCCCCAACAACTCAACCAACTCCTCAGCCGTATTTCTATCAGCAAAACTATAATCCCCAATCGTCCCACTTTTAGAACGAGGTCTATCCAAAGCCTTCCGCAACAAAAAATTAACCCCATCATCTTGCGACATCTCATTAACTTTCACCGCCTGAGCAAACGGCTCCGTTATTTGAGTCCGAGTCGTCACCAAAACATGCCGATCCTTACCAGCCAACTCAGCCAATTCACCAACCAACTTTATCTCATCCGCATTATCCAAAATCAACAACCAATGATCATGTTTCGCCAACCAATCCAAAACCGCCGCAACCATTGCCTCCTGCTCTTTCACCACTGGCAAACCCAACTCCCGACCAATCGCCTCCAACCCCAAATTTAACTCAGTTTTCGTATCCGCCAAACACCATAAAATTGCCCGATATTCATACCGATGCAACCGAGCATAATGAGCTGCCGTCTGCGTCTTACCCATACCTCCCAAACCACTCAAAGCCGCCACATTCCGAAAATGCAAAGTTTCCTGTAACTCATGCAAAATCTCCAACCGCCCAGTAAACAAAGAATTTTCCGCTATCGGAACCAACCAATGAGAATTAACGAACCGTTGTTTCAAAACTGGCTTTAACCGCTCATCCTTGCTGGTAATATTCGCCCGTCCCAAATCAAACGCATCTGGAATCAATTCCCCAGCAGCCAACGCATCATAAAACCCAACCGCAAACTGAATCGCTGCTCCATTCTGAATCGGCTGATTCATCCCAATAACAAAATCAACATGTTGCACAATAGCACTAGCCTGCAAAGCAGTAAAACAAGCATTCAAAATTACACAGTCAATATTAAATGGTTCTAAAAAATTAGCCAACGTCTCCCCATCAACGTCCTGCCTTTTACCAGCATCATCCTCCAACACAATCCCGGATTGTCCAGCCCCATGTCCAGAAAAATGAATAATATTCGGTTTATGATCCAACAACGCATGACGCAACGCCTCAAGAGTAGTCGCCCATTGCTGCTTAAACACAAACTGTTCCCGAGATTGCAATCGCTGCAACTCTTTCTCAACTTGTTCAACTTCCTGTTTTAAATCCAATTGTGTTGTATTGCTGGGATTAGCAGCCAAAAATAAAATAGTTTTTTTATCCATTGTTAAGCCTTAAATACCTATTGAGGTCACACCTAGGACTCGCATATTGACAAAAGTATTATAATATGAATCAGTCAATTAAAGCAAAAAAAGAATTAAATGGTTAGGTAGTCTCAAAATAGGTAGTGGTAAATTCCACAAATTCTTGAAACATTACAAGTTTTTTTGAAGACAGCAATACTTTATTTAGAACTACCAAATCTTTGTATAGGACATTTTTTTGTCAGGATCAGGATTTTAAGAATTAACCGGATTTTTTATACTCAATAATTTAAAAATATTTTATCCTGAAAATCCTTTAATCTCGTAAATCCTGATTCTGACAATTAAAAATGATTTAAATCAATACATTATAAAAAATATCTTATACAAAAACAATTAATCACTTTAATATAAAATTCGGGTTAATAATATGTTCAATGATGAAACTGAAAGCAATGTATCTTGGATAGGTTTTTCTGACCTATTTTTCCATCTGTTTATCTTCTTCTTTATAGTTTTTATAGTGGTTAAAATTTCGGCTATGGAAACAATCAAAGACCATAACTCATACACCGCTCAATTAGAACAAGAATACAGCCAAGAAATAGCTTATTTAAACAAACAAATCAAACTATTGGAAGCAAAGCTAAAAGATTGCATGGAAAAAGTTGCCATCTGTGAATTTGACACGCAACAAATGTCTGATGATAAAAGCGAATTAAAGCTACAAATCAAACAATTAGAAAGCAAATTAAAAGACTGTCGTCAAGACTTACAAGAATGTCAAGCTTCATTGTATGCCTACCAACAGGATAATCAAAGGTTAAAATATAAATTAAGAAAATACAAGAATTTAGTCAAATATGAAGGTTATGGCCCTGATACCTCCAAAGTTGAGACTAATAAAAATGAGTTGTTTCAACAGATTGCCACTAATTATAATTTTGTTAATACAAAGGGTGAACATTGTATTCCAATTTTAGCAAATGACAAAATTTGTGTAGAAGATACTACTTTGCAAGAACAAACAATTAGCTTTGGCAGCAGCGTGTTATTTACTTCGGGGCAAGCCAAATTAAAAATACGTGGCAGAGATATATTGACCACTGTAGGCAATGTAATTAGAAGCAAATTATCAGCAATTCAAGAAATTCAAATTCAAGGTCATGCCGATACCACCGCCCCAAGACAGTTTGATATTAATTCCCAACAAAGTCAAAAATATAATCTAAAATTAGCTTCTGAACGAGCATTGGAAGTATTTTTGTTTTTAAAGGAACAGCTTTCCATTAATCCAGCCCAAGTATTAATGTCCGCTACCTCTTTTGGTAGTTATAAACCAGTTACAAGAAATGCTGAGGATAATTATACTTGGGAAAGAATTAGGTTGGAAAATGATGATGATGATAAAAAACAGCTTAATCGCCGAATTGAAATAGTTTTAACTTATAAGCGTTGATTATGAACTCTTTACTTCACACAATTATCACTATATAATTGCTCATAACTTTTCAAAGTTGCACAGGATAATATATGCAAGATACTCTTCTCATTATTGTTTTAGCTCCGTTAATTGGGGCTATTATCGCTGGATTATTTCCAGTTAGCCGTCGTATTGCTCACTCGGTGACTATTGGGGCAGTTGGGTTAGCTTTCTTTCTGTCGGTTTATGTATTTTACCAAATAATTTTTGCTGGTCATGCGATTTATAATGAAACTTTATACACTTGGCTGGTAGCTGGTAATGTGAGATTAGAAGTTGGCTTTATGGTTGATTCACTCACTGCGGTGATGATGTTGGTTGTCACCTTTGTGGAAGACAATTGGGAATCACCAACTCTAGGAGCGTGGGTATTGGGTTGGGAACTTT
>JAUCGN010000382.1 GCA_030378125.1 Thiotrichales bacterium HSG1
CAAATTGATAATGATAATTTCTAATGCAGCACTTAACAATAATAACCAACGGCCTATTTCCCAAATATGCTTGATTTTATCTACATAACGACTTTTTGGAATTCGTTGTATCATACTGATTAATACCAGTAAGGCTGGAATAGCTGGTAACAATAGAATAGCAGTAAATTGTTCATGGGAAAATGCTTTTACTGCTGGAATATTGGATGCCATTGGTAGGACAAAAATGACTATATATTTGAGTAAATATAAATTTATTAATATTAATAATAACGGTATTTTCAATACATTATATTCGTTATAATCTTCGAAGCTATATTTTGGCATATGTATTTTCTAATCAAGGTATTGGTATTATAGGTTTTGTGATATTATAGTATTTTTCGTAACTAACCTTCAATTTAGGAGATTTATTTTATGAGGTTTATTGTAAATATTTTCGCAATCATTGGTTTAATTACTGTAGTTGGAATAAACGATAATTTAAAAGGTCAGTTACCTATTGGATTGGTAGTAGTGAAAAGCGGCATTGAAGTTGATGAAATGCAGTTGCAGACTGAGCTAGTGGCTTTGGTAAGGGAGAAAATTGGAGCAGTGGCCTGTTTCCGAAAAGCATTTATGGTATTGCGACTACCCAAAACACGTTCTGGCAAAATATTACGCAAAACTATCCGTCAGATTGCGGCTGGGATTGAATATACAACTCCTCCTACTATTGATGATCCAGCTTCTTTAACAGAAATTACAAAAGTTTTACAAAAACGTCAAGCTTAAATATTGATTTTTGGCTATGTACCCCCATAGTGAATTTAGCACTCACTCAAGTAGAGTGCTAACAATTTTTTATAACTATAAATATTTTGGGGAAAAAATGTCAAAATTAACTTCTCGTGTTGGTATGCAATTAGCTATCTCAGAGCCATGTCTTGATAGTTATGTAGGTAATATAAAAAACATTCCAGTTCTTACAGCAGACGAAGAACATGAATTGGCAAAGCGTCTGTACAATGATGGTGATTTAGAAGCTGCTAAAAAATTAGTGGTATCACATTTACGGTTTGTGCTGTACATAGTACATGGTTATCGAGGTTATGGGTTGTCTGAGGCTGATTTGATCCAAGAAGGCAATATCGGCCTGATGAAAGCAGTAAAGAGATTTAACCCAAATGTTGGAGTACGTTTGGTATCGTTTGCAATCCATTGGATAAGAGCTGAAATTCATGAGTTTATCCTGCGTAATTGGCGAATTGTAAAAGTTGTCACCACTAAGGCTCAACGCAAATTATTTTTCAACTTACGCAGTATGAAAAAACGTTTAGGTTGGTTATCACATGCTGAAGTGGTGCAAATTGCTAACGATTTAGGAGTCACCAATAAAGACGTATTGGAAATGGAAAAGCGAATGACCATGCAAGATGTTGCTTTTGATGGTCCAAGCAATGAAAGTGAAGATGATGAAAAAAACTTTGCTCCAGCCGCTTATTTAGAGGATTACAGTTATAACCCAGCCAGTATTATTGAAGAGTTGGATTGGAAAGACTATGGTAAAAAGCAACTGAGTAGTGCATTTGAAAAGCTAGATGATCGTAGTCAAGACATTCTCAAAAAGCGTTGGTTAGGTGATAAAAAAATTACCCTGCAAGAATTAGCTAAACATTACAAAGTATCTGCTGAACGAATTCGGCAAATTGAAAGTAATGCTATGAAAAAACTGAAGAAACAGATTAGTTTTGCAGTTTAACAAT
>JAUCGN010000383.1 GCA_030378125.1 Thiotrichales bacterium HSG1
ATCCAAAAAAAAATTTCATAATGAACTCAATGTTTGATGTTAAAAATATTAAACTTAGCATAAAATATTTGGTAATAATAAAATATGCAGTGTTAATAGTATTGAAATAATACAATTAATTTAACCTTATTAGGGGCTATCAAATATTTTAGACTAGCATAATTTTGGCCAAGATTATTTTTGAGCTATGAACTGTTAGACAAGAAAATTACGAAATACAAAATTTCTTTAGTTGTATTTTATAAAAGACATTTAGTAAAAAATGTCATATTTTACTTATATTTAATATTGATGTCCAGTATTGAGTGTTATTCAAACTTAATTTTGGTATAATTTCTGTTAACAAATTAAAAGGAACTCTTGTTATGCTACAAAATTTTATGGCCGTTGCCACAACCTTACATATTTTGGCGGTTATAGTTTGGATAGGCGGAATGTTTTTCGCACATATGGCTCTACGTCCCGTTGTAGCTAGTTTGCTAGAACCAGCTTTACGATTACAATTAATGGCACAGGTTTTGGGACGCTTTTTTTTATGGGTATGGATTGCAGTGATATTATTGTGGGTAACCGGTTTATGGATGATCTTGGAATATTTTGGTGGTATGGTTAACGTGAGAATATCAATACATATTATGCTAACTTTTGCCATCATAATGACATTATTATACATTTACATATTTTTTATGCCGTTTCCTAAACTGAAACATGCCTTGTCCACAAAAGATTTTAACCAAGCGGGTAAACATTTAGCCAAAATTCGTTCCCTCATCAGTTTTAATCTGGTATTAGGTTTAGTAACAGTTGTTATAGCCACTGGAGGTTTTTATTTATAGGTTTTCAAACAAACTTTTTAGGTTAAAGGTTAGTCATGTTTTGAGCATTCGATATGACTAATAATAATTATTTTTCTGGAAATCTATATAACTATTATTAATATGAGATTAACATAATGTCAGAACTCTCCATAATCAAAATTATAATGATTGGATTGCAATATTTAAATCCTTATTACGTTGCAGATGTTTTTCTAATAATTAGTATTGCTTTGTTTTTGATTGCTATTTATAAAAATATCCAAATTATTCCAACCCTATTGGCTGGATTGGGAATTTTTACTGCTATTATTATAGTTTCTATAAGTATCAGTAATTTTGATAGCAATACCATAGAAAACAGTATACCAGATTTACTAAATGGTTTGGCCATAGCTATAATATTGGGGTTTATTAACTTAATATTTATATTAGTATTGCGGTTTATTAATAATCGTAAATTGAAAAAAATTAGCAATAATGAGATTACCCCCACTGCCATATATCTTACTTTACGAGAACTAAGTACTTACAACAATGTTACCCAAAAAAACTTGTTGAATAATATTTTTAAACAACTTAGTTTAATACAAGAAAATAGCGAAAAAACGTTGCAATTACATGAAAATCTTGAAAAAAAACATATATCTTCCCAAAATATTATGGAGCAAATAAATTTTATTTCAGACAATAAATTAGCTCAATTTTCACAAACATTTCAACCATATTTAAAGGATTTGCAACAATTTCATATTAGTGTTAACGATACTTTTCCAAAAATTGAACAAAGCTTAACTGAATTAACCAAAAAAATGCAACAAGTTTTACAAAATAACCTGAAATTATTAGAAAATTCTGTAGAAACTCAGTTAGATATGGCAGGAGTAATAGTAGAAAATTTAGAATCTGACAAGTTTAAAACT
>JAUCGN010000384.1 GCA_030378125.1 Thiotrichales bacterium HSG1
AAACCATGTTCTAATGGAGCTACTGTCATGCAAAAAATATTTTTAGAATCAATAAATTCCCACCAACTATCCACTAATTTTGGTTGTAATTTATACTTGCCTAATGTTTCTAACAAAATTTCTCGACGACCAACAGTTTCTGCTATTAATAAAGTTCTTCCGGGAAATTCTTCTAAAAAATTTTGCAGTTTTACCAATGGTTTATCAGTGCGAGCATCAACCGATAAATTTGGTGGTTCTTGAGTGGAAAAGTTGCTTCCAGTTGATTTAGTAGTTGGTTCTTGAGACAGTTTAATGTGAGAATAGTTATTGATACCAGCAAATACTTCATTAGCTTGTAAAAATAGTTTATCTGGTGGTAAAATTGGTCGTTCTATATCATGACGTAGTTGTTCATAACGTTCATTAATTTCTTGCCAGAACTGTTCCGCTGCTGCTAATGTTCCGGGTAAAGTGGCTATTTGACAAGATGAATTTGGTATTTCAGTATTTGCAGTTGGTAAGTAATCAAATAGAGTACTGGTTTTATTAAAAAATAGAGGTAAATAATACTCAATGCCTGCTGGTATCATTCCAGTGGTTATATCTTGATATAATGGACAATTAGCTGGTTTGGCGGTAAAATGTTCATGCCATTGAATTTGGAACTGAGAAATTGCTTCAGAACTAAATGGCAATTCACGGGCTGGTAGTAAACGTAGTTCTTTAATGGTACTGATAGAACGTTGGGTTTCTGGGTCAAAACTGCGAATAGTATCAATTTCATTGTCAAACAACTCAATCCGATAGGGAACTTCACAACCCATTGGAAATAAATCAATAATCCCCCCACGAATCAAAAATTGCCCATGTTCTTCCACTGTTTCTACCCAACAATAACCATTTGCTTCCAAACGTTGGCGTAATTTCGCTGGATTTAATAATTGTTCAGTGGCAAATAACAAGCTGTTAGTTCTCACATAATCTGTCGGAGCTAATCGATACATCAAAGTAGAAATTGGTAATATTAAAATTCCATTTTCAATATCAGGTAGGTTATACAGGGTGGTAAGACGAGCCGAAATTATATCTTGATGGGGAGAAAATATGTCATAAGGCAAGGTTTCCCAATCAGGAAAGGTGAATAAAGGCAAGTCTTTCCTAGCATAAAATTGGATGTCTTCTAGCAATCTTTGGGCAGTTAAAGAATCGGGAGTTATAACTATTAATAGTTGTTTTTGGGCAATTTGACTGATTGCTAAACCGATACTGCTACCATATAAACGTCCCCAATCTTGTTTGGATTTATTTGCTACAGTTAGATGTAAAGGGTTTATGTAGTTGGTCATTTTTGGTAAATTATGTATTTTTGAATATTCTGAACTATGAAGAACATTTGCTCATCCTAAAATAATGTTGAAATTCAGATTTATTACTCAGGAATCAGGATTTAAAAAAAACGTTTAATAACTTTTACTTCTCCATCCATTCTGTGTAAAACACTATTTAACTTTTTCTTTACTCGAGCTATTTTTACTTTAGATGTAAACAAAAAATAAGAACTGGAAATGGATAAACTTTTGTCATGTATCTTCAACCCGGCCAAAATATCATGACTAATAAAATCTTGTATTTTAGCAAAGGGTTGTTGTTCTCGTTGAGCCAATAATTCAGTTGCATCATTTGCAGCCAATCCCTCAACCAATGCCATTAAAATTTTATCAGATGTTGTGTTTATATTAATTGTGGTACGAGTA
>JAUCGN010000385.1 GCA_030378125.1 Thiotrichales bacterium HSG1
AATTGATTTACATTTCTGAAGTGGAGAACCATCTGTTTTATGCTGATAATACTCGTATGTTGTATGGCGATGGGCAGAAAATGGCTGGGGAGCTTCTTCAGGGGGGTTAAGGAGTTGTAGGTTGGTGTGGGTGGGTGATTTTCATCCACCTTAAAGTTATAGCGAGTTGAAGTATATGAATAGATTAAATGCTGTTTACCAAAAAGATTTTTATAGTTGGCTAATGCAAAACGCTGAGTTAATTCGGCAAGGTAAGCTTTCTGAAATTGACTCTGATAACCTTATTGAAGAATTAGAAAGTATGGGCAGAAGTGAAAAACGGAAATTAGTCAGTAGATTAGCTGTGTTAATTGCTCATCTATTAAAATGGACTTTTCAATCGGAAAAACGAAGTTATAGTTGGGAATGCACTATTGAAGAACAACGCCATCAGGTTATTTATGTGTTGGAAGATAGCCCTAGTTTAAAACATCAATTAGAAGAACGTTTGATTGTAGCTTATCAAAGAGCAGTTGTAATAGCAGCTAAAGAAACTGGAATAAAAAAAGAACGTTTTCCTAAAGAATGTCCATTTTCTTTAACTCAGATTATGGAGCAGGATTTTTATCCTGAAGCACAATCTTTACATAAGTGATTACAATGCCAACGGCTGAATATAATACCAGTAATTATCATTAAAACTAATGAAGATATAACTGAATACCTAAATGCTGCTTTGTAAGAAAATGATCCAAGAATGTTTCTTATTGCGTTGAATAATGTTATTGAGGCCACTAAGAAAATTCCACAGATAAATCAAGAAAGTATCTTATCAGAAAAAAGTGATATTGGTGGTTTATTGAAGGTGTTTAGGCAGTTGGGGATTAAGTTGGATTTTGGGGTGTAAAACAAGTATGAAACAATCTACTTACTTGTTAAAGGCTCCAAATCTGAAAATTGGAAACTATTAAATCAATAATATTATCGAAATGAAATAATAATTTATGTCAAAAGAAAAAAAATCTTTGTTTAAGGTATATGGAACCTTTTATAAAAATCCAATGTTGGGTTTTAATGAATCAATGAAAACAAAATCCTTGATACCTAATCTACAGTTATCAAATCCAATGTTGGGTTTTAATGAATCGATGAAAACAAAATCTTTGATACCTAATCTACAGTTATCAAATCCAATGTTGGCCTTTAACGAATCCATGAAGAAAAAATCAATTACAGGATTAACTGATTGGAAATTAGCTGTTCCTAATTTTTTGCCTATAGAAAAATCTATCTCTGATATTTCAAAAAGAGCTTTTGTTTCCTTAAATAACACAGAATCATTTAACTTAGTTTCTAGGTTAAATTTGCCATTATCTGAATTAACAGCAATTGGAATTGATCCTTATGATTATAGTTATGAATATAATGATGATGAAGAGTCTATTAATAATGAGTCAATAGTGATAAGACTAGATGAAAATAGACATATTGAAGTATACTCTAGAGGAAATAATGGAAGTTGGACGTGTACTGATGAAAATTTATTGTTACCTTCTGATATTTATGTTACTTATCATTCAAATTGGAAAAATGTTTTAAATGAATTAGAAGATATACTTTGAACTTGGGATTTGAATCACTACCGTCTGAAGACGGTAGAATCAAAAAATAGGACTATAAGTCCGTGTTATAGCTAAAGCTATTATTCAATTCTATAGGACTTACGCATTGACAACTTCTAAAAAATA
>JAUCGN010000386.1 GCA_030378125.1 Thiotrichales bacterium HSG1
CTAACGAAGTATTAGATGCGATGCCAGTTCAAAAGTTCCATGTACACCAATCAGATATTGCTGAATTTTATGTAACTTATGATTCTAATTCATTTACTTGGCATGAACAAACAACTAAAGATATGGCATTACGAGAAGCGGTTACTACACTTAATTTAGCAAATGATTATGTATCCGAAATAAATTTAACTCTATCAGCTTGGTTACAATCAATTGCAGATATTTTAGCATCCGGCATGGTATTGTTAATAGATTATGGTTTCCCGAACAAGGAATTTTACCATCCTCAACGTGATCAAGGGACTTTAATGTGCCATTATCGACATCATTCCCACACTGATCCATTAATTTTAGTGGGATTACAAGATATTACCACTCATGTTGATTTTACCGCAGTGGCTGAAGCAGCATCTTTGGCAAAATTACAAGTTAATGGTTATACTACACAGGCCAATTTTTTGTTAAATTGTGGTTTGGATGATATTTTATCTTCTATTAAACCGGACGATAAACGACATTATTTATCTATAGCTCAACAAGCTAAAACTCTTATTTTACCAAGTGAAATGGGAGAATTATTTAAGGCTATGGGTTTAACCAAGAATTTTGATGAACCATTATTGGGATTCTCTAAAAATGAGTTGTTTAGGCTTTAAGCGAGTAAGTCACACACATGAAATAGCAACTAAATTGTATACTGTACACTAGTATAACTTGAACTTTTTTCAAGCACAATTTATATTAGATGTTGGGTTACGTTATTTCGTTGTACTCAATAAGCTAACCCGACCTACCAGACTATAATCTTGTTAATCCTGATTTAATAAATTTTAAAGTAAATTGCTGAGGACTACAAATGGATGAAAAAACTTATGTAAAACATTATGTGACACATAATTTTGCTAAAAATATGAATATAACTACTGAAGAAGTACCAGAGAAGTTACATGAAATATTTGGAACAGATGATATGGAGGTTATAGAAAAAAAACTTTCCATGATTAATCAAATAATTGGAGGAATTATTGGTATAATTATCGGGTATTTTATTAGTGGTTTCCTAGGTTCTTCAATCGGATTTTTAGTTGGATGGTTTGGGTTTGAACCGTTTATTATATGGTTTATACAAAAATTTTTATCTTAATAAAACTACCAGCGGGGAAGTGATTCGGATTGTTAGGGGTAGGTCTTAGTTTTTGAACAAGATTAGGATTAACAGGATTTTAAAGTCGTTTTCAAAGGTTTTAATCATCAATAGTTCAGGCAGTTTTTATAACATGTTGTTATTAGAATGATTTTTTATTTCGTAACAAAATACTAAAATCTTTAAATTTCAATAAGTTATAATTTTAACCATCCTTAATTCTCAAAAACTGTCCGAACTATTGATCATGTTTTATCCTTTAATCTGTGTAATCTTGTTCAAAAATCTCCACTAATGGTTACAAATCATTATCCTATCGAACAAAAATGTGGACAGTAATTAATTTAATTTTAACTATTTAGCTTGACAAATAACAGAGTATCTACTAAAAGTTAAATTTATTTCCGTGTCAAGTATATAAGAATTGTGGAAGCAGTTAGGTAATGTCAGTGCAATGAAATATTTTTATGGTAAACTGGTACAGGTAATTACTTGTGAGTCATCAATGATTGATGAGTAATTTTGGATAGATTTGTAGGAACAGCCGATAACAGGACTCGAACCCGTAACTCCTG
>JAUCGN010000045.1 GCA_030378125.1 Thiotrichales bacterium HSG1
TAGCATAGATGACAGATATTATAAGGTATTACCAACCCAAGTACACCATATTTGGGGTAAAACTGAACTTAATCAATTGACTCCAATAGGTACTACTGTTGCTCCTAATGGACAAGTAACTTTCGTGACTCATACGGGTAGAGAAATAGTCACTATACCAGTGGCACATGAAGTTAATGGTTTGCAAGATGGTCTGCTTGAGCTTGGATTACCCGATATGAATATGCTAGAAAATGGCAACTTAAAAGTTCCTTTGGGTAAAGATTATTACATGGCACGTCCCAATCTATTTGCTACCGATGCTCCGAGCAATATACCAACAGGTATTGGAGCTACTAATTCACCTTGGTTAGAAAATGTTAACGAGGTCTTTTTAATTTTTGATACCGTTGAAAACGTTGGGCAACCGATAACTTTTTTTGAATCGGATAGTAAAGTTCAGACAACGATAGTGCGTCAGCAACAATTTCTTTATCCAACTGCGGCAGACCCAGATGTTCTTTATGCTTTGGCAACTGAACGTGAGAATCCAAATGATGATTGTCAAACTAAGCTCTACAATGATGGCAGAGTATCCATGTGTGTTGGCATTGGTCAAAATAAGTTAATTTATAAAGGGGTATTAGATTATCTAGTGAAGTCTGGAACTAAATCTACCGGAGAATTACAAATTATTAAAACCAAAGATATTAATAATGATGGGCTTCAAGATTATCATCTTATTTATCCCAATGGAGATCGACAAATAATGTACCATTGTTCTGGTTGTGTTGAATAGCCCAAAATTTAAACCCCATAAACAGGAAAATTCTTATGATACAGACGTTTGGAGAATTTATTGAAATACAACCACAACAGGGTGAATACCTGACAATTGGTTTTTCACCAAGTAACCGTTCGTTGAAAGATAAATGGGAAAATAATGGTTTATCGGCAGATTTTATTGCTGAATATTTCAAAGTATTTTTCATAGGAAATTTGTATAGTAACAATCAACATAAAGAAGAAATTATCATTAGCAATATTAAAGATACAGTCAAGTATATTTCTAATGAATTGTTGGAAAACGCTATGAAATTTCAAAATGATAGTTTGCACTTTACCGCTAAAGTTGGACTTTCATTATATGAGGATAAATTAGCTTTTTGTGTCACTAACTGTATTGATGAACAACAAGTGGAATTATTTCAAGATTTTATCAAAAAATTATTAGGCAGTGACCCGCAAGAATTATATTTTAAGACTATGCGGAATAACGCTTTAACTAGTGATAATAATCGATCTGGATTGGGATTGCTTAGTATGATATGTGATTATTCGGTAAAATTGGGTTGGAAATTTGAAACTATTCAAGCCCCTCTGACAACAGTTGTTACTACTGTGGTTTTACTAGAAATTTGTGAGTTTAGAAAATGGAAATAAAAGCAGATAAGTATAGTATTGTTTATGACCAAAATGATTCTATAGTACGTTGTAGTGGAACGCTGTTATTAAATGGAGCTAAAGAATATGAACCTATATTACAACTTTTTAACACCGCAACTGGTAGTGGTGATTTAACAATAGACTTGTATGAACTAAAATTCCTAAACAGTTCAGGTATTAATATGATAACTAGATTTATCATTAACGTATTTGATATAGAAGTACTAGAAATTAATTTGACAATAAGGGGACGAAAAATGGTTGCTTGGCAAGAGAAACTATTAAAAAATTTACAACGTTTAACTCCTAGTTTAAATACTAAGTTGGATTGAAAATTTAAGGATAAAATATTTTGGAATGAGAGCTAAATAGACTCCCCAACTTATTTAATTAAACTCTTTCAAATTTTTAAAACTCAGGAAAGTTTAATTTATGGTATTGCTAAATTCTAATTCTTTAGCTTCATTCCGTAATGGTAAACCTTTCAGGGTTTTTAAAACTTGGAAGATTCGTAACTTTTCATTAATAGAAGGTAAAGTCAAAATTTAAAAGATGAAATTTGTTTTATTTCAAGATATTAGAATATATGTCAACTTGATTTACCTGTAAATAATGAGAAGTTACGAAGATTTTTTGAAAATGGTTTTGTTTAAGACTACCAAAAAAATGGTTTTATGACACATGTTTAAAGATAATATACCAAACGTACAACTTTTGACTGAAATTAAATACTTGCGTGTTAAATTAGAATCATTAGTACAGGAAAAAGAACATCTGGAAGGCTCGTTAAAAGCTGTTGTAAATGGGGCTGCTAAACAGCTATTAGCCGAGATATGTAGTTCCAGAAACGAAGTTTCAAAAGCAGAATTATTACTTAAAATAAATGATTTACAAGAACAAGAGAAAAAATTACAACAAGAAAAACAACATTTAGAAATTTCTTTGGATTTGGTTGCTGAACATGGAGATATTTTTGAGAAACAACTAGTTGATTTACATGATAGTTTAGAAAGTAAAATTATTAAACGTACTCAAGAACTAAAAGAAAAAAATTTACAATTACAACAAGAAGTACAAGAACGTAAACGAGTGGCTAACGCTTTGTTTGAAAGTGAAAAGTTTACTCGTATGTTAATTCAAGAATCCTTGATTGGTTTAGTATTAAGTAATATGGATGGTAGTTTAGTAGAAATAAATCCCGCTTTTGCTAATATTATTGGTTACTCGGTTGAAGAAACTTTAAAATTAAACTTATTAGATATAACACCAAATAAATATTTAGATATTGAAAAAGAACTGTTTGATAAATTAAAAACAAATGGTCGTTGTGGTCCTTATGAAAAGGAATTTATTAGAAAAAATAACAGTTTAGTACCAGTTAGAATATCAGGTTTAGTTGTTCTACACAAAGGCAAAAATTTTGTTTGGACTAATGTTGTTGATATAACAGAGCAAAAAAGAGCAGAAAATACTTTACGTTTAGCTAAAGAATCTGCTGAACAAGCTAAAGTGATAGCAGAGAAAACTAATCAAGCTAAAAGTACGTTTCTAGCTAATATGAGCCATGAACTGAGAACTCCGTTAAATGCCATCATTGGTTATAGTGAAATGTTGATGGAAGATGCCGAAGAGTTAGAACAGAATGATTTTATTCCTGATTTAAGTAAAATTCATGTTGCTGGTGAGCATTTATTAGGACTTATCCGTGATGTATTGGATATTACCAAAATTGAATCTGGTCGGATGGATATATTTTTTGAATCTTTCGATCTAAATCAATTTATAAATAAAATAGTTGATGATATAAAACCATTAATAGAAAATAAAAATAATTCCTTACAAGTAATTTGCCCAGACCATTTAGGGGATATGTATAGTGATGTCAGTAAGTTACAACAAATTTTATTAAATTTACTCAGCAATTCGGCCAAATTTACTGAACGGGGTACAGTTCATCTTGAAATATCTACTGAAATTAAACATGATATTGATTGGGTAATTTTCCGTATCATTGACGATGGAATTGGTATAACAGATGAACAACAAGAGAAATTATTTCAACCGTTTACTCAAGCAGATTCATCCACTACCCGTAGATTTGGTGGAACCGGTTTAGGATTAGCTATTACTAAACAATTTGTGGAAATGTTAGGTGGTGTTATTACGGTTGATAGTGAATTTGGAATTGGTAGTATTTTCACTTTAAACATACCGTTACAAGCTAATGCAATATTAACTGCTAATAAATCTGACAAATTAGACGATGACAACTTAACCGGTGATGGAATTATCTTGGTTGTAGATGACGAAGCCGCAGTACGTGATTTATTACAAAAAGAGTTGAGTAAACTCGGTTATGCTGTAGCTACAGCCTCTAATGGTGAAGAAGGACTTAGATTAGCCAAAAAATTACGGCCAGATACCATTTTATTGGATATTAACATGCCAGGTATCAACGGTTGGCAGGTGTTATCCCTATTAAAACGCAATTCTTTACTATCTGATATTCCAGTAATTATTATTTCTATAGAGGCGGATAAAAAGATGGGAAAAGCTATGGGAGTGACAGATTATATCACTAAACCAATTCAACAGGAGCAGTTAGAAAAAATTTTAGACAGATACAAAATTCAAAACGAAACTTCTGGTCTCATTATGGTAGTTGATGACAATGATATTGTGCGTGATACTACGACAATAATTTTAGAACATCAAGGTTGGAGAGTCTTTAAAGCTGAAAATGGTAAAATTGCTCTTGAGCATATGGATCACAAAAAACCGGCTTTGATACTATTAGATTTGGATATGCCAGTAATGGATGGATTTGAATTTCTTGATGAATTACGCCAAAATGAGACTTGGTGTTCCACCCCGGTTGTTGTACTAACAGCTAAAGCTCTTACCGCTAAAGAATATGCTAATTTAAATGGTCGAGTGGATAATATTTTTAAGAAAGAAGCTTGTAATAACGAAGAACTAGTTGTCTCAATTCATAATTTAATTGCTAATTTTACAGTTCATAAGCAAACTATAGAATAATAATCTTTCAGAAAAACATGCTAAATTTAAAAACTAGGATAAAAATATGATCTTAACAACCTTAGAAACTGTACCTGGCAAAAATACCATAGAACATTATGGACTCGTACAGGGCAGTACTGTCCGAGCTAGACATGTTGGTAAAGATATTATGGCTGGTTTTAAAAATATAGTGGGTGGTGAACTAATACCTTATACAGAATTGTTGCAAGAAGCTCGTAAGGAAGCTGTTGAAAGGATGGAAAAACAAGCTGAGCAAGTTGGGGCCAATGCGGTGGTTAATATTCGTTTCGCAACTTCTTCAATTACACAAGGAGCAGCCGAATTATTTGCTTATGGAACTGCAATTAAAGTAGAATAATCATGGAAAGTTTATTACAAATTTTTGGGATTTTATTTTTGTTAATTATAGGTTATCTATTTGGTAACTATAGAGAGAAACAACATTTTAAAAATATAAAACAACGAGAAAAGAAAGTATTACGCCTTTCAGCAGCCAGTTTTGGTGGCCAACAAGTCATAGCCACAAAAGTTACAGAAACTAAATTGGTTGTTGGTAGTGTAGTTATTTCAATTGACTATTTTAAAATGATTTCCTCAATGTTGAGAAATTTAGTAGGCGGTAAGGTAATTGTATACGAAACTTTATTGGATCGAAGTCGTCGAGAAGCAATATTACGTATGAAAGAACAAGCCATTGAATGGCAAGCGAAACAAATTTTAAACGTTCGACTGGAAACAGTTGCGATTGGTGGCCGTTTTGGCGGTAGACTTGATCCGGGTTCAGTTGAGGTAATTGCATATGGAACGGGGGTAAAATGAGTATTAAATATGTGCCAGAATATGTACCAAAAGATGTTATAACAGAAGAAAGTAACCCTAATATTACTCGTCTACATCCACTAAAAAACTTTATTTATCTGTTAATTATAGTGGTATCGGTAAGTATTGTTATATTTTTTGCTTTGGGTTATGCCGCAAGTTGGTTAACTACTAAGATTAGTCCAGAGAATGAAGCACAAGTTGGAAGATTGTTGTATAACACAGTTTCAGAAGCAGAAATTATAGATGACAGAAGGATTTATTATTTGGATGAATTGTTACACAATATGCTAAATCCAGGGGAAAATCTTCGTCTTCCCTTGACAGTTCATTTATTTGATAGTGATGATGTTAATGCTGCTATTATGTCGGGTGGCCATGTTTTAATAAACAACAGTCTATTGCGAGAAGTAAAATCGGAAAATGAGTTGGCGTTTATATTGGCTCATGAATTAGGACATTTCCAACATAAAGACCCTTTAAAAAGTTTGGGACGTTATTTAGTTATGGCATCTGCACTTGCAACAGTTGGAATTGGTACTTCAAGTTCTTCAGATGGATTATCAAAAGTTGTATCTTGGACTGGAGAGATGACCATGTTGCACTACAACAGGAATCAAGAACAACAGGCCGATGAATATGGTTTAGAAAGAGTTATTAATCATTATGGACATGGAAATTATAGCTTAGATTTTTTCAACCGATTTCAAGAAGAAGATGGAGAATATTACCAAATATCTCAATATTTTGAAAGTCATCCCAAGAATCAGAATCGGATTAAACACCTTAATCAACTAGCCAACAATAACAATTGGAAAATGCAAGGGGAAATAACCTCATTGCCAAAATGGATTAATTGTCCGGACATGGACGAAATGCAATGTGAATAAATTTGGTAAATTTTTAAAGTTAAACCTTCCAGAGTTTTGAAAATATGGAAGGTTTAGTTTAGGAATTTATTTAGTTTTCCTTAGAATTTTCTACCTCAACTGCTTCAGACTCCCCTGTTTCTACCTTAACTTCTTCATCGGTTACTTCAGGATTTTCTACGTTTGTTTCAGTAGGACTTTCATCATTTTGAGGAGAGACAGTTTCTTCTTCAGAAACCTGTGGTTCTGAGATTTCTGTAGTTTTCTCGGGTATAATAACCTCTATTTTATCTTGGTTTTCGTCAATAGTTTTTTGGCCTATTCCTTTGACTTTTTTAAGATCATCAATAGATTCAAACATACCATTTTCATCACGAAACTCAACAATAGCAGCAGATTTTTGGGGACCAACACCCCATAATTTTTCCAAAGTGACGGCATCAGCTGTATTGATATCAATTTTTGTGCTATCTTCAGCATTAACTACTGGCGAGATTAAGATTAATAAGTTCAGAAAAAATAGTAAAACTAGTTTTTGAATTTGCATAATAAAACCTCTTGGTCAACAAGACTTGAAATTAAGACCTGATAGATTTTTAAAACCCATCAGGTTTACCTTAAAACATTATGGAATAATACTACAATTTACTTAGCTGTAAAAGGTGTATTTTTTTGGCTAAGGTAGTTAATTAATTTTTCAGCTGGTAAGTAACCAGGTATTAATTCACCATCAGATAAAATTAATGCTGGAGTACCACTTACCCCCATACTTTGACTTAATTTATACTGGTCAGCAACTGGATTATTACATTCAGCTTTTTCAATTTCCTTTCCAGCTTTAACATCAGTCATAGCTTTTTGCCTATCCTTAGCACACCACACGGAGACCATATCTTTGTAAGTATCAGAACCAACACCAGCTCGTGGAAAAGCTAAATAACGCACTTCGATACCAGCTTTATTAAGAGCCGGAACTTCATTATGAATCTTAGAACAATAAGGGCAGTCAACATCAGTAAAAATATTAATTACATGTTTAGTTCCATTCTCTGGAGCAAAAACTACCATATCGCGTACATTTACTTTTTTGATATTTTCACGACGTAATTTAGAAAACTTATCATCAGTTATATTTTTTCCAGTTGCTAAATCACGAATTTCTCCCATAATCAAATATTTGCCATCACCACTCAGATATATAACTTCTGAACCAATAAGAGCTTCGTATACACCTTTGATTGGAGTAGAACTTAGCTTTATTTTACTAATATCAACTTTAGCAAATTTTTTTAAAGCATCCGTAACAGCAGTTGGAATTTCGTTTTTAGAGGTTTCTTCTGCCAAAGCAAATGAACTTATGGCTAACAAAACCATTAAAAAGTAAATACGCATAATAATTAATCTCGAAAATTGTTAAATTGTAATGGTAAACCCATATCTTTTTCACGCAATAAAGTCATAATTTGTTGTAAATCATCACGTTTTTTGCCAGTAACTCGCACTTGTTCAGATTGAATTGAAGCTTGTACTTTGAGCTTACTAGCTTTTATCATCTTCACAATATTTTTAGCATTATCTTTATCTATACCTTGTTTAACAGTTATTATCAATCTAGCTTGACTATTTTGAACTTCTGTTTCCCCGACAGAAAATGCAGCAATATCAACACTACGTTTTGCTGCTTTTTTATTCAATACATCAGTCATTTGCTTTAACTGAAACTCATTTTCAGCATGTAAAGTTAAAGTCAAATTATCCTGATTATATTCTACATGAGCGTTGGAACCTTTGAAATCAAAACGATTTTTAATTTCTCGATTAGTTTGATCAACAGTGTTAGATAACTCATGTAAATCTACTTCTGAAACGACATCAAAGGATGGCATCTTCCCCTCCCCAAGCTAACGAGATTTTTTAGCCACAATTTTTTCTTTAATCCGAGCAGCTTTACCACGCCGATCTCGCATATAGTATAACTTAGCTCTTCTCACCACTCCTTGTCTCTTGACATTGATGGAATCAATCATAGGACTGTAGGTTTGAAATACTCTTTCTACCCCCTCACCATGAGAAATTTTCCGCACTGTAAAAGCTGAATTTAAGCCTCGATTTCGTTTTGCAATTACTAACCCTTCAAATGCTTGCAAACGCTCACGAGTACCTTCCCTAACTTTTACTTGAACCGTGATGGTATCACCCGGTTTAAAGGGGGGAAATTCTTTGTTCATCTGCTCTTGTTCCAATTGGGCGATGATATTTGTCATTCTTTAACCTCCTGATATGTAAATTTTAATAAGTTTTTTATGAACTGGATAGAGTCAATTTATCTAATAACTCTGGATGTCTTATTTTAGTTCTTTCCAACGCTTGTTGTCTCCGCCATTCAGCAATTTTTGCATGATCACCAGACAATAAAACAGGTGGAACTTTTTGGCCATCAATCTCTTCTGGACGAGTATAATGAGGATGATCTAACAAACCAGCATAAAATGACTCTTCTTTAGCTGATTCTTCATGGCCTAAAGCCTGAGGTAGTTGTCGAACTAAAGCATCAATGATTACCATAGCTGCCAATTCACCACCACTAAGAACATAATCACCTATTGACCATAACTCATCAACATCCTGTTCTATCAGCCTTTCATCAATACCTTCATAACGACCAGCTACCAAGACCATGTTTTGATAATTCAACAAGGTATGTATCCCGGTCTGGTCTAAACGCCGTCCTTGTGGAGATAGGTAAATTACCTTAGTTCCTATACCTATATTGTCCACCGCAGAACTGATCGCTTTCCGCAACGGTTGTACTTGCAACACCATACCCGGGCCACCGCCATAAGGTCGATCATCAACTCGACGGTTTTTATCATTGGTAAAATCTCTTGGATTCCAGATAGATAATTTAAATAACTTTCTTTTTAAAGCCCTAGCCGTTATCCCACCACAAGTTAAAGTGGTAAACATCTCTGGAAATATAGAGACAATCCCAATATGCATGTTAAAATTCTGCACTCCAATTGACTAGCAATACATTTTCAGCCAAATCTACCTTAGTTACCACATGTTGCGGTACAAATGGAATCATCCGTTCCCGTCCACCAGTCACGACTAATACATCGTTGGCTCCAGTTTCTAAAAGATGATCCACCTGTCCTAAGTTAATTCCTTCGTGATTAATTACAGCCAAACCTTCCAGATCAGCCCAGTAATATTCATCTTCTTGCACAAGTGGTAATTGTTCTCGCTTAATTTTGATGTCCAACCCCAATAATTTAGAGGCAGCATCACGATCATCAATTAAGTCAAACTTTGCAACAATTCCTTTTTTATGTACGCATCCGTCTTGTAATATCAATTCTCGTCCTTGTATCTGCCAAGGTGAGTAGTCAAAAATATTATCAATTGGATCAGTGTATGAAAACACTTTCAACCAACCTTTTACTCCATACAAACCATTAATATTTCCAACCGTGATTAAGTTTGACATTAATATTAAGTTGGAGTTACTTCTGGTTTAGCAGTTTCTTCTGTTTTGACAGTTGTTGTTTCCGCTGTAACAGTTTCTGGTGTAGTTGCTGTTTCTGGCTTAGTAGTTTCTGCTGTAGCAGTTTCCACAGATTTTTTGGGCTTATAATTATTAAATACTGGAGGTGGTGGTGGATTTTTGATATAACTCTTAATCAATTGAGCCACTCTATCAGAAGGCTTAGCTCCCACTCCTAACCAGTAATTAGCACGTCCTAAATCAAGACGCAAAGGTTCATCTTTACCTTTAGCAACTGGGTTAAAGAAACCAAGACGCTCAATAAAACGTCCATCACGCCGATTCCGTGAATCAGTTACAATTATATGATAAAAAGGGCGTTTTTTTGCACCACCACGACTTAAACGAATAGAAACCATGTATTTATTACCTTTTATTACTCTTCACTAATAACATCTACTCCAGATGGTGGAGTAAATATAAATAAATTCTTATCAAGTTTTTGATTATTTTGTGTATGTTTGAAACTAATATAAGTTGTTTGGCCTAAATTATCTACTAATTCAATCCCCAACAAATATTTTTCCTTTATGTCAATTCGCATACTGTCAAACTGAGCTTGCTCATCTTTAGAAATCAATTCAAATTTTTTTGAACCATTTTTAGTTGATAATTGGTTAATAAAAAAATCTTCTTTTATATTATTATTATCACTAAATAAAAATGCTGGTGTTTGCCCTAAAGTATTGGATAACTTTTTAACGGTTATTTGTTCCAAATCGTTATCATAAATCCAAATTTTTTCACCATCAGCAACTATCAATTGCTCATAAGGCTTTTGATATTCCCAACGAAATCTGTTTGGACGCTGAATATACATTTTCCCCTGTGATTTCTCTAACAGATTACCTTGTTCACTAAAAAGACTTTGTTCAAATT
>JAUCGN010000387.1 GCA_030378125.1 Thiotrichales bacterium HSG1
TTTTGGATATTACCTAATTTAATTTCAAGAGTTTTAAGTTGTTCTCCGGAACCAGCAATATTATTCAATAATTCAGTAATATCTTTCCCAGCAGTTTTGGCTTTTCCAATTTCTTTAGAATTTTGATTACGCTCATTTTGTAGCTGTTGAGTTTCAGTTTGACATTGTTTACGAATCGTTTCTAATTCTTTCAATCGTTCTTGTTCAACAATGAAACCACGTTTAGCCAGTTTTTCAGCTACTTGAGTTAAGTCATTACGTACCAATTGTAGATCTAACATAAGTTTACGATTTATGATTTTATAACAGTTGAATAGTGAGTTTCTACCCGGAAATTAGTTTATTTTCCAGCTAATTGTAGTGGTATCTTAAACCAAAATACACTCCCCACATCCACTTCACTTTCAACCCCAATTTTACCACCCATATTTTCGGCAAACATCTTGGCTACAGCTAGTCCCATGCCTACACCATCATAACATCTAGTTGATGAACCATCGATCTGATAAAAAGTGTCAAATAAATTGGCTTTTTCAACAATACCGATACCAGTATCAATTATTCTAAACTTTACCACTACCCATTCCTTTTTTTCAAAATATTCAAGTGCTTGTACTGATATAGTAATCTTTCCTTGCTCAGTAAACTTAATTGCATTGTCCACCAACTTACTTAAAATTTTATGGATTGCTTCTTTATCTCCATAAAAAGCAGTGTATAAAGTTTGATCAATTGAAGTTTCAATAGGTAATAAATTCTTATTTTTAACATCTGTAGCAAATTGTTGTAAAATATTGTCTACAACTTCATATAAAAAGAACTCAGTTGTAGTCGATTCTAGTTCTCCTTTGAATTGCTGAGCAAAACTTAACATACTAGTGAGAATATCGGTCAATTTCCTACTTGCACCAATAATCGATTCAGTACAAGAACGTTGTTCTTCGGTTAAACTTGTGTCTTCCAGCAATGTTTCTGACATACCCAATACAATATTCATTGGAGTCAAAAATTCATGACTGACATTGCGTAAAAATTCAGTTTTCAAAATTGAAGCTTGTTCAGCTTTATCATAAGACAACTGTAAAGCTTCAAATAATAGTTTTATTTTCTCAGTTTTACTAGCTACTTCTTGTTCTAAATTTTGACGCAAACCAGCAAGTTCAATGTGAGTCTGTACCCTTGCCAATAATTCTTCGCGCTGAAATGGTTTACTGATATAATCGACTCCGCCAGCTTGTAAAGCTCGAACTTTATTATCAGTATCTCCAAGAGCAGATAAAAATAATATTGGAACTTTATTTAAAACTGGCTCTCTTTTCATATGTCTACAAGTTTCATAACCATCCCAACCACCCATAATAATATCCAATAAAATAATGCTTGGGGGATTTTGTTTAGCCAGCACTAAGCCCTGTTCACCACTGTTAGCTAACACTACTTGAAAATCATTTTTTTCCAACATGTTATGCAACAAAGTTAAATTAACAGGGCTGTCATCAATTACTAAAATTATAGGTTTATCTTTCATTTATTAACCCAATCCAGTCGAACCGAAACCGTTGCGTCCATTATCTTCCAACTCATTCACCCAATTGAAACTTGCTTGTATAATCGGTACAAACACCATTTGACAAATACGTTCACCAGGATTAATTGTAAATGGTTTGGCACTTCTATTCCAAATTGCTATTTTAACTTCTTTTCTATAATCCGA
>JAUCGN010000388.1 GCA_030378125.1 Thiotrichales bacterium HSG1
GCTTTAGCACAAGAAAGTAAATATAATCAAAGGTTAGCTTTAAATGCAATAGAAGAACGTTTGGATGGTTTACTTAGGGAACTTATCCGTTCTTCTGAACATTATGCAATTAGATTTCGTCCTATCGCAGTTAGCTGGCGAAAAACTATTTACAATTATATACATACTCTTAATGCTGTGGTAGAAAGCCAACAAGAAATTAGTAACCCCTACATTATTGGAATACCTCTTACCGAACATCAAGAAATTTTCGTTGGCCGCAACAACATTAGTGAACATATAGAGAAATTACTGTTAGATAATCGTTGTCCACCATTATTATTATATGGACAACGCCGTACTGGTAAAACATCCTTGTTAAATAACTTAGGCAAATTATTACCAAGCACCCTTATTCCATTATTTGTTGATTTACAGGGGCCTACCTCATTAGCGAAAGACTACGCCGGTTTCTTATATAATATCAGTCGAGCGATGTTGACTTCTGCTAAACGGCATCGTGAATTATTTTTACCACCATTGACCAGAGAACAAATAAATATTGATCCTTTCACTAGTTTCGACGAATGGTTGGACGAAATTGAACAATACCTAGAATCTAACCAAATGTTATTGCTAATCTTGGATGAGTTTAGTGCATTAGAACATGTTTTTAATAAAGGAATTTTGGATGAAGAGTCAGTGTTAGGTATGTTTCGACATATTATTCAACACCGGCCCAGAATTAAAATTTTACTATCTGGCTCTCATACTTTAGATGAGTTTGAACGTTGGGCCAGTTATTTAATTAACGTACAGATCGTTCATATAAGCTATCTTCAACCAACAGAGGCGTTACAATTGATAGAACAACCAGTTGAAAATTTTGCTCTGTTTTATGAAGAAAGTGCTAGTCAAAGGATATTGCAAATAACTCGTTGTCATCCGGCTTTAATTCAATTGATGTGTGCTGAAATTATCAATTTAAAAAATAAACAAAATATTAAAGAACGGCGACTTGCTACAATAGACGATGTGGAAGCTGCTGTATCAGGAGCATTACAGTATGGCCGTTTCTTTTTTGCTGATATTTCTAATAATCAAGTGAGTAAAACTGGTTTGGCAATATTGTGTTATCTAGCTGCTCAAGGTGAAGGTAAGATAGTTAGTTCTACAATTATTCAAGAAAAATTTTCAGAATATAATATAAACAATTTGTTACAACGTGAGTTGATAGAAGCGGTTGGTGATGGCTACTGTTTTCAAGTTGAATTGATCAGGCGGTGGTTTATTAAAAAGTAAAATACCTGAAATAATTGGTTTTGTATTCAGCAATTCAGTATATACTTATAAACTTTAGCTGGTATAATACGATTGTGTAACTACTCCCTCAATGTGAACTGACAAATTTTCCAATGAATTTTAACTGTTCTTCTATGATTGGTAAAGAAATGGTCTATATCCATGATGCCATTTTTAACCAAAAATCCCTGTGTGGAAACGGATTTTATACTCAGAAATGTGTCACATTTTTGGAAAAACGTTTTAAAATAGGTAAGGCCTTATTAACAACTTCCTGTACAGCTGCTCTGGAAATGGCGGCTATTTTACTTAACCTACAACCGGGTGATGAAGTTATTGTTCCTTCCTATACTTTTGTTTCCACCACTAATGCCTTTATCCTCAGAGGTGCAAAACCGGTTTTTGCGGATGTGCGAGCAGATACCATGAATAT
>JAUCGN010000389.1 GCA_030378125.1 Thiotrichales bacterium HSG1
TGCTATGCGGTTAATTTCTTCCATAGCTGAGGTCAATTTACAAAATGTACGAACCGGGCAACTCAATGACGATGATTGGCCAAAACTCACTCAAGCAGTTAGCAAATTGTCTGAAGCACCTCTATTTATTGATGAAACGCCAGCCCTTAGCCCCATGGACCTAAGAGCTAGAGCTAGACGTTTATCCAGAGAGCAGGGACAGCTTAGTTTAATTGTGATCGATTATTTACAGTTGATGCAAGTGCCAGAAAATAATGAAAGTCGAGCCAACGAGGTTTCAGAAATTTCTCGTTCTTTAAAGTCATTGGCAAAGGAATTAAATGTACCAGTTTTAGCTTTATCACAGTTAAACCGTAGTTTGGAACAACGCACTGATAAACGCCCTAAGATGTCAGATTTGCGAGAAAGTGGTAGTATAGAACAAGATGCTGATTTAATTGTATTTATTTATAGAGATGAAGTTTACAATGAGGAAAGCCCAGACAAAGGTACGGCTGAGATAATAATTGCCAAACAACGCAATGGACCAATTGGTACGAACCGTTTGACCTTCAGAGGCAATATAACTAGATTTGAAAATTTTGTGTCTGATGATATTTATTATGGAGAATAAAACTTTATTGCCATTTAGTTTGTGTACTGTGTTGTAATTACTTATTATCTTTATTTCTGAGCTTCCACAATTTGGGCAGTTTTCTGATTGATTAAGTTCTTTCAGAATCTGGTGAAACTGATTGAATGGCAGCGTTCTTTAATGGCTGAGTTGTGGGTATTTCTGGTTTGTCCGATTTTTCAACAGTATCTGGTTGAGAAGTCTCAGGTACAACTGGTTGCATAGCAGCGTTCTTTAATGACTGAGTTGTAGGTGTTTTTGGTTTAGTGACGAAAGACATTTTAGTTTGTCCTTGCACTGCTTTGCTCATCAAAAACCCAACTTTCTCCTTATCAGCATTTTTAAGTGCTGCCTTCATGCTAGTAGGTATTGGTAAATACAGCCCCAACTGAATATTTTTAGTTTGACAGTCTGAGTTATTTGGTAATAAATTCAGTCGAATAGCAACTCTATTCCTATTAAGGTGATGAAATGCAAATTGATTCAAAAAATCTTTTGCAACACGGTATCCACAACCTTTAACCATTATTTCAGACCATTCCAAAGCTTTGTACAATCCATCTAACATTAATCGGTTTGAATTATTAATTTTTGCCATACCTTTATTACGCAAATTATTAACAATATCAGATATTCTTGTGGAAGAAATGGTTGGATCAGTTTTGCTAAGAGCTGTTTTAATCAAACTGTCATTTGTTAATGCCTTAACTAAATCAGATTCATTAAAAAAATCAGTTAGTTGAATTTTATTACCTGATGTTATGTCTCTGGCAACATATTTTATTAGAGTTGAAGAACGTGGCATAGAGGCACAATTTACATATTCAGTTTCTTTAAAACTAGCAATATTACCTACCACTGACAATAAGGTAAATTCACGTTCATAGCTACATTTTCCTAAGGAATTATCTGCTACAAAGTCAGCTTCAAAATCTTGTTTAGCCAATTTTTTGGCAGAAAATATTATGTTGCCGGCTTTGGTCACAATAATATCGTTTGAAGTCCAAGAAATATTTAAATCAACATTCTTGCCACTCCAAATGGTATTTCCTAAGACAATTGGACTGAAAAATAATAAAATTAACGATAATAATTTGG
>JAUCGN010000046.1 GCA_030378125.1 Thiotrichales bacterium HSG1
TTAAAACGGTTATAATTTCCATTGATGGTTGTTTTTCAATTGTTTTATTTGGAAATTCAATTTTAACACAACCATCTTTTTAACTATTTACATATTTTTTATCTGGGTTTGTGGCGAAGGTATTAAAATAGAAATTACATCAATTTGGTTAGAATTAAGATAGCAAATGTAAAGTACATTAATATGTTCTAACACCCATGTTAAGCGGCACTTTCCATGGATGTAAATTGTCCGTTTTAACGACTGGTTCTCCTGAGTGTAGCCCGTGCCATAGCGACTTGGAGAAGCGTAGCTAAAGGGGGGGAGCGGTTCATCAGGATAACCACTCATTATAAGGAAAACCTTGTTTACGAAATTATTCTATTCACAAAATACTTGACAGCTAATCACTAAATCAAGCATGCTACATTTTATAATTCCACAAGCCAACATTCTAATCCTACTCAATTATTTATGTCAAGCAAAAAATCCAAAAAAAATAATTTATTAACAGAAATACGAGACTTTATGCACCGTTTACATTATTCAATCCATACCGAAAACGCCTATTGTGAATAGGGTTGCTAAATACATTAATTTCCACAAAATGTAAACACGAGAAGCTCTATTTATAAAACCAGAAAAAAAAATTGAAGATTATTTAACCTAATTTAGCAAGAATAACTGCCCCATAGATTGCTTGTATTCTATCTTAGTTTACTATACAATATGTACAAGTAATTGTTCAATAATATTATAATTAATCATATATAGAGTTAATAACAATGGATGATAGTAAAACTCAAAATTTAGCTGCTACATTGAAACAAATTGAAAAACAATTTGGTAAAGGAGCAGTAATGCGATTGGATGATGTTGATGTGACTGATGTAGAAACTGTATCTACTGGTTCATTAGCTTTAGACATCGGGCTTGGTGTTGGCGGATTACCAAGAGGAAGGGTTGTTGAAGTATATGGTCCAGAATCTTCCGGAAAGACTACCTTAACTCTACAAGTTGCTGCTGAAATTCAAAAACTTGGTGGTTTAGTGGCATTTATAGATGCCGAACATGCCCTAGATAGTAATTATGCTAAAAATATTGGGGTCAATGTTGGTGAACTATATCTGTCTCAACCGAATAATGGTGAAGAAGCTTTAGAAATTACTGATACATTAGTACGATCTGGAACTTTTGATTTGGTAGTCATAGATTCAGTAGCCGCTCTCACTCCCAAAGCAGAAATTGAGGGAGATATGGGAGACTCACATATGGGTCTGCAAGCTCGTTTAATGTCACAAGCCCTGCGAAAACTTACTGCTAATATCAAACGTACTAATACTCTAGTTGTATTTATCAATCAAATTCGGATGAAAATTGGAGTTATGTTTGGTAATCCAGAGACTACCACTGGTGGTAACGCACTCAAGTTTTATTCCAGTGTACGCCTAGAAATACGCCGAATTGGTGCTGTAAAACGAGGTGATGAAGTTATCGGCAATGAAACTAGAGTTAAAATTGTTAAAAATAAAGTGGCTCCCCCTTTCAGAGAGGTATTGTTTGATATAATTTATGGAGAAGGTATTTCTCGAGCTAGTGAGTTGATTGATTTAGGAGTTAAGCACGATATTATTGATAAAGCTGGTGCATGGTATAGTTACGGTGGCAATAAAATTGGTCAAGGCAAAGACAATGTACGAACTTATTTAAAAGAAAATCCAGAAATTGCTGATAAGGTTGAACAGCAACTCCGTGATAAGTTATTGCCTAAAAAGGATTCTAAAACTTCACCTACACCCCCATCCTCATCTAAAAAAGGTGGCAAAAAAGCATCTTCGTAAAAAACTTAATCTGGTAAACAGAGGGACTAACTCTACCACATAAAGAAACGTTATAAATATAGGACTTATGCCTTGACAAAAGCCAAAAATATTAATTACCTATAAATTATACATCTATAACTTACTTGAAAATGGTGAGTTTCGCTACCACCCTAGTGTGTCCTGAAGAAAAGCACAAGTTTTTCATGCTGTATTAAAGATGAGAGTTGGCCTCTCGATTTCGGCAATCCGATGCTGGAATCAAACCGCCCCATGCGGCTATCGTAAAGAGCGAGTGTCGTGAGCGATGTGGGAAAAGGCAGTGAGGAACTGTCAGGTGCGTATGATGGAGATGAACGCAAGTGAACCTTTGATGAGGTGTCGAAAGTGCAACCATACTGTCAAAACCTGAGTTTCTAGGGTAAGTCAGGGATAAGTTACGACGTGAGCGGATTACGGATGTAACGGCAGTCGGCATAGAGAAGGCATGAACTTCATATAGGCTTTAATACGGAACAGGAGAACCTGTCGTTTTGATGTTAAGGGATTCAAAGAATTCCAAAGCAAAGCACAGGGGCGGATGCGTTCGTAGTAGTGATGAAGTGTCTGTAATGGACATGGAGCGAAGGGACGCAATCATTCAGTCTGATTGATTAGAACAACTGATAAACAGGAGGACATTAGTGAGTCAGACAAAACCTTTTAATATACCAAAACAACTGATTTTTGATGCTTACAAACGAGTCAAAGCTAATAAAGGTAGTGCTGGGGTTGATGCACAAAGTCTTGTGGACTTTGAGCAAGACCTCAAAGATAACCTGTATAAACTTTGGAATCGTATGTCATCAGGCAGTTACTTTCCACAGGCAGTCAAACGGGTAGAAGTTCCCAAAGCTGACGGAAAGACACGCCCATTGGGTATTCCTACCGTGGCTGACAGAATAGCTCAAATGGCTGTCAAAATGCAGATAGAACCCGAATTGGAAGCTCATTTCCATGACGATTCATATGGATACCGACCAGATAAATCAGCACAACAAGCAGTAATGCTGGTGAAGCAAAGGTGTTGGCAACGTCCTTGGGTACTGGATATGGACATCAAAGGATTCTTTGACAACATAGACCATGACCTATTGTTAAAAGCTGTCGATAAACATGTCACCGAAAAGTGGCATCAATTGTATATCGTTAGATGGTTGCAAGCACCAGTTCAGTATTCAGATAGGACAATGGAGCATAAAGGAAAAGGAACACCGCAAGGTGGCGTTATTAGTCCGCTATTAGCGAACCTGTTTCTACATTATGTATTTGATGTGTGGATAAAAATGTATTGTAAAGACATCCAATTTGTACGTTATGCGGATGATATTATCTGTCATTGTACAAGTGAACAGGAGGTTGAACAACTTCATACCAAACTGCTTCAACGGTTTACAGAATGCGGTTTAACATTACATCCTGAGAAAACCAAAATTGTCTACTGCAAAAGCTGGAAACATACTGCTGATTTTGAATGTATCAGTTTTGATTTTTTGGGATTTACTTTTCGTCCCAAACTAATAAAATACCGAAGTGGTAAATTTTTGGTTGGGTTTATACCAGAAGTGAGTCGCAAAGCAGCAAAACGGATACTAGCAGAAATCAACTCATGGTCATGGCAATTCTGGGTACAAAGAGAAATTAAGGACATACTCAGGTATAGTCAGAGTAAGTTGCGTGGCTGGATAGAATACTATGGTAAGGTTGCAATATACTCCATCAAATGGGTGTTGCAACATTTCAATAGGAAGCTCAGTCGTTGGGCAAAACGGAAATATAAATCATTGAAAAATTATGCTCAAGCAATGCGAAGAGTTATAAAATTTCAAAGAAAACATCCTGGCTTACTTGCTCATTGGTAATATATTTAAAAGGTTGAGTGATAAGAGCTGTATGAAGTGAGAGTTTCATGTACAGTTCTGTGAGAGCCTTTGGGGGAAGTTCCCAAGGGCTACTCGACGCACCTGGTTTAATAGAGTTTTTACATTTCGCTCGTGTTCCTTTTTCTGAATGTGCGTAAGTACGAATTATAGCGTTTCCCGATTAAATGAAGTACATATTAATTGTTGGTAGTCCTGAACAAAGTAGTGGAGTATAGTATATAAAAAATAGGTAGTCCTGCACAGAATAGTGTTTGTTCTAAAAAATCTGTTAAATATTAAGTGATTAATAGATTTATCACTATACATTGCAGGACTACCAAAAAATATTAAGGAAAAAAATTATGAATTGTCCAACTTGCAACTCAGAAAATATTATAAATAATGGTAGTATCCACAATGGAAAACAAAAATATGCTTGTAAAAATTGTGGTAGACAGTTTGTTTTGGAGTCAACTAATTGTATTTCTCAGGAAAGGATTTAATTGACAAGTTATTACTGGAAAAAATTCCTTTGGCAGGTATTGCGAGAGTTGTTGGTGTATCTGAACGTTGGTTGCAAACGTCAACAAAAAATATGATAGCGTTCCAAAGACTATTGATATTAAACCCCAAAAAAAGGGTAAACTATTCAATGTGATGAGATATGGTCTTTCGTAATGAATAAAGGTAATAAACAATGGGTTTGCCATTGACGTTAAAACTGGAGAAATTGTTGGTTCTTATACAGGTAGTCGAGATTCTCAAGGAGCCAAAGGTTTATGGGATTCATTACCTCCTATTTATCGACAATGTGCGGTTTCTTATACAGATTTTTGGAAAGCATATGATGTTATTTTTCCTAGCAAACGTCACAAATCTGTTGGAAAAGAAACCTAACAAATAGTATTGAACGCTTTAACTGTACTATGAGACAACGAATTTCATGTTTGCTTCAGAAAACTCTTTCCAAAAAGCTCTCAAATCATGTTGGAGCTATTTGGTACTTTATTCATCACTATAATGCTAATATTGTTTAATTTTATATAACACTACTTTGTTCAGGACTATCCAAAAACAGTCAGAATCAGGATTAACAGAATTATAGAATTTCCAGAAATGTTTGAACATGATTATACAGGATTAAAGGATAAAATATGATTAAATCAAAAGCACACAAGTTTATAATCCTGTCTATCTTTTAATCCGTTAAATCTTGTTCAAAAACTGTCTGAATCAGAATTAACGGAATTATAGGATTTCCAGAATTAAAACCCAAATCAATTTGCCTTTATCCTGAAAATACTGTGAATCCTGATTCTGACAAGATTAAGATACCTTATAAATAAACTTTACAATTAGGCACAACTTTTTTAAACTATTCTATATTCAGGTTTACTTATTTTCTGAGAAATTCAATTTATACAGTTACCCATCTACCGACTATATATTTTTAAATAATTGATTATGCGTACCTATTCTACTGAAATAGACGATGCCATCTTCATTTAAAGAATAAATCACTAACATATTACTACCTAAATGAAATTCTCTGAAATCTTTATATTCACCTAACAATGAATGATCATAAGCTTCAAATGGCAAAGGTTCATCATTCATTAGGCAATTAGAATATTTTATAAATTTAGTGAAATGTTTGTCACTTAAACGAACTTTCTTCCAGTCTTTCAGGAAAGATTTATGTCGGTATAAAACTCTACTCATGGAAGTTTTAAATCTTCAAGTGACAAGGGTTCTACGTTTTTACCCTGTCTTACGTCATCTAGCACTTTACGAGTTGATTTATTAGGTATTTTCACTTCAAAAGGTAAACCTTGATTTAGTTTAACTTGATATAAGAATAAATTAAATGCTTCACTCATTGTTAAACCAAGCTTTTTAAAAACTTTCTTGGCTTCTTCTTTTGTTTCTTCATCTAATTTGACACTAGTTGTCTTTTTAACAGTTGCTGTAGTCATTTTTTATTTTTTAAGATTTGAAAGTAATACTATCGTAGTATTTTAAGTATAACATAATTTCAACTTATCGTATGATTGAATGGCAAATATTTTGGTGGGATAGATTTTGAACATGATTAAATCAAAAGTACACAAGTTTATAATCCTGTCCATCTTTTAATCCGTTAAATCCTGTTCAAAAACTGTCTGAATCAGAATTAACAGAATTATAGGATATTCAGAACATTTCTTGATTAAATACGACATAATAATATTGAACAAGTAATTAATAATTACCAAATTCTTTCCAACTCATAATTATCAAATTCACTATCTCTGCTAATTAATGGCACTTGTTCAAATTGGCTTTGTGCAATCAAGATACGGTCAAATGGGTCACGATGATGAAAAGGTAAATTGCCAAGTTGAATAAGGTGGTTTACCACAATGGGTAATTGGGTAAATTTATTATTGGCTAATTCTCTTGGAATTAAAATATCAAAAGGTTGTGAAAGCTCAAGTTTCTTTTGGCTAGTTTTTATCGCAATTTCCCAAAGCGTGGCGACACTAATCAAAATTTCATTATCGGTTTCTTGTATCAGTAGCCTACTTTGTTGACTTAATTTTTTATCACCATTGATGAACCATAAAAATGCGTGTGTATCCAGAAGCAAACGCATTACATATAGTCCTTGAAGTCATCTAACGGTGCATCGAAATCATCTGCCATTTTAATTAAACCTTTTGAACTTCCGAAAGTACGTTGTTTGCGTATTTTAGGTTGTTGTGTGATGGGCGTTTTGTTTTGATTTAAGTTATTAAGCATTTGATTGTAGTCATGTTCTGCAAGTAAAATAGCAGTTTGTCCTTGTCCGATAGAAATTGTTATTGGTTCATGCGTAGAAAGTGTTTGTTGAACCATTTTACGTATTTGTGGAGTTAGTTCAGATTGAAGAATGTTCATGAGAGTTTTTTACCTTTAAATTTTTAACTGTGATTGATTTGATGTACGTTTTTTGACTATAGAATATAACTATTAATCTAAATAATGCTATTATTGGAGTTGTATTGGAAAATATAATCATAACAAAGATGTTTCTCTATTAAAATCATCTTGTGAGTTTTCTAGTAGAACTGCACCGGATGCCATCGCTTTGAATAAAAAGGTAATTCTTGGTATATTAAGCCATTGTGCTGCCATACCAGATGAAATTTTGCCTTCTTTAAATAGAGAAATAGCGGATTGGGTTTTTATTAATTCACCAAAATCTTCTATGTTGATATGTAAACTAAGTAATATAGGACTTACGCATTGACAACTTCTAAAAAATAATATTTCAATAAAATTATATACTTATAAAGTATATTTAATTTCTCATAATTTCTGTAAAAATTAAAGTATAAAATTACAATGCTAAGTTGCGTAAAGGAATTATGTAATTTTAAAATATAAATTATATGTATATTAAATTTAACTATTTATATAGTAACTTATTGTATTTAAATAGTTTCATAATATGATGACCTTGTCAATGCGTAAGCCCTATAATAGTTCAACTGGACATTCAATTGAAATTGTATTTTTCATGTTTTTTTCTGTTTGTTTTGTTAATTCGTTGTGCTTAAAGTTTCATTTTTTGAACAAGATTACACGGATTAAAGGATAAAACCTGATTAAATCAAAAGCACACAGGTTTATAATTCTGTCCATCTTTTAATCCGTTAAATCCTGTTCAAAAACTATCTAAATCAGAATTAACGGAATTATAGAATTTCCAGAAATGTTTGAACAAGATTACACGGATTAAAGGATAAAACATGATTAAGTCAAAAGCACACAGGTTTATAATCCTGTTCATCTTTTAATCCGTTAAATCCTGTTCAAAAACTGTCTGAATCAGAATTAACGGAATTTAAGAATTTCCAGAATCAATAGTTCGGACAGTTTTGAAAGACGGAAGTTCAATAGGCGTAAAGGCTTATTGTTACAATATCTAATTAAATGCTACTCAGCTAAAAACCTGAGTTTGATTTAATTGAACTCAGTAAAATCAAACTGTTGCAAAGCCTCATTTTATAGCTGTAAAAACTGTCCGAAGTATTGATAATATCTAATTAAATGCTACTTAGCTAAAAACCTGAGTTTGATTTAATTGAACTCAGTAAAATCAAACTGTTGCAAAGCCTCATTTTATAGCTGTAAAAACTGTCCGAAGTATTGATAATATCTAATTAAATGCTACTTAGCTAAAAACACCTGAGTTTGATTTAATTGAATTTAGCAATATCAAACCCTTACAAAACCCTATTTTTTAACTTTTAAAACTGTCCGAAGTATTGAGAATTAAAACCCAAATCAATTTGCCTTTATCCTGAAAATCCAAAAATCCTGTGAATCCTGATTCTGACAAAATAAGACACCTTATGAATAAATTTTACAATTAGGCACAGATTTTTTAAACCACTCTATCTCAGATTTGCTTATTTGATTATTTAAACACCACAATTTCTGCAAATTAGTCAAGCCACATAGCGGTTCTAAATCGCTTATTTGATTTCCCCAACAAGACAATTCCTGCAAATTAGTCAAGCCACATAGCGATCCTAAATTGCTTATTTGATTTCCTTCGCAATACAATGTCTGCAAATTAGTCAAGGCATGTAGCGGTTCTAAATTACTTATTTGGTTTCCTTCACAATACAATGTCTGCAAATTAGTCAAGGCACGTAGCGGTTCTAAATCACTTATTTGATTATCATAGCAATACAATGCCTGCAAATTAGTCAAGACACATAACGGTTCTAAATCACTTATTTGATTTTCCGAACAGTCTAATTTTTGCAAATTAGTCAAGACACATAGTGGTTCTAAATTACTTATATTATTTCCTTTACAATTCAATATCTGCAAACTAACAATTTTTTCTAAATCGCCATTAGTTGGTTCAAGTTTAATACCAATTTCTCTCTTAACAACATTTTGCGACTTCTCATCCAATTGGTTCCACCATTTCCAGTCATCTATTGCGATAATACGAGTAGATATTTTAGTAACACTGTGTTTTTTAAATAGTTTAGGTCTAATTGGTTCAGGTTTTTGATTAGATTTTTTAGTAAAACGATATTTTTCAGATACTTTAGGTCTGATTAATTCATCATTTTGTTTTTTTTCAGATTTTTTGATTATGTGCTCTTGATTAGATATTTTAGTAACACTATGTTTTTTAGATAGTTTAGGTCTAATTGGTTCGTATTTTGGTGATTGAGAAACAGGAGACAACAATTTCTCCAATCCCTTCATCAAACCATCCAAACCAACCCGCCTATCAGGAACAATCTCCACACAATCACACAACAACTCAAACAACTCAGGTGAATCTGCCAAACATTTTGGCCGAAAAGTCTGTGGACTTTCCCCCGTCAACAAACGATACAAAGTCTTACCAAACGCATACACATCACTCTTCGCACTCGGCTCACCATCCACACCCTGCTGCTCAGGCGGAGCATAATCCAACGTCCCAAACACCGCCCCTTGAGCCAACAAACTCAACCCAGAACGACCACGTTTAGCAGCCATCTCTGTCCCCAACGATACTGCCACCCTTGCCAACCCAAAATCAATAATTTTCACCATCACCTTATCCGATTGCCGCAACAACAAAATATTAGCCGGCTTCAAATCCAAATGAAAAATACCCTTAGCATGAGCTAATTGCAACCCCTTCGCAATCTGCAAACCCACCGCAATCCCAGTCGCAACATCCAACTTACCAAACTTAGCCAACCACGACTCACCATCAATCGCCCCCTCAATATACTCCGAAATAAAATAACCCCGCTCCTGCCTCGCCAAATCAACAAAACCACAATCAAACGGCTGTGGAACAAAATCACCAGCAATTTTCGCCATCAACTTAGCTTCTTTAAACAAAACATCCGCCGAACCACGCATCGTCTCCCAAAAACACTTAATGACCACCAACTCCCGCTTAAAACGATTCCGAGCCAAAAACACACAACCCATTCCCCCAGCACCCAATATTTTCTGAATCTCATAAGTATGCTCATTAAACAAAGCATAACGCTGTGGATTTAACTCAATAGCTTCCTGCAAAGACGACAACGCCTTATCATAAATCTGTTGCCGAATAAATACCTGAAACAAATTGAACGCACTCAATGCCCGCTCCTCATCATTCCTTGCCTGTTGATAAGCCTTATTAAATAACGCCTCAGCCTGTTGCAAATCCCCCAGCGAAGATACCACACTACCCAATCCAATCGCAGCTTGACTGTATTGTGGAACCGATGGCGACAAATGTTGCATCAAACGGCGAGCCTTTTTAATCAACTCCAAACTAGCAGAACTATATTGAATCGACTCATCACGTGGTTTAACTTGTGACGACAAATCAGAACGAGCCATCAATTGCCGAACTATAGCTAAAATTTGTTCCGTATCACCTTTAATCTCCCCCAACTGCTCTTGCAACTGAGGCATAGCTGCCAAAACTTGAGATAATTGAACCTTAATCAATTGTGTCCAATCAGCAAATCGTTGGCTAAATTCAACAAATTGAACATAATGAGTTTGCATCACCGACTCAACTTGTTGCCAACGCTCTAACTGCTGTCCCAATTGCCCAATCTCAGCAAATTTTTTAGCAGCAAATGCTTGATTTAACTTATCTTCAGGTGACTTAACAATATTCTTAATCTCATGCACATCAACCATCAAACCATCATGTTTTAATGCAGCCAAAGTAGTTTGAAAACGTGGCTCTTTCCGCAACTGCTCATACAAGAAAAACAATATAGCATT
>JAUCGN010000004.1:0-4856 GCA_030378125.1 Thiotrichales bacterium HSG1
AGTATAAAATTACAATGCTAAGTTGCGTAAAGGAATTATGTAATTTTAAAATATAAATTATATGTATATTAAATTTAACTATTTATATAGTAACTCATTGTATTTAAATAGTTTCATAATATGATGAACTTGTCAATGCGTAAGTCCTAGTATATCTTTGTTTAAAACTTCCTACGTTGGATAAATATGAAAAGCCAATACATAAACGATTACTCCAGTAACAGAAACATATAACCAAATCGGTAATGCCCAATGAGCAATACGTTTGTGACGAGCAAATTTTTTTCTGATGCTAAAGCTGATCGTGACCAAAATCATTGGTATAATTAAACCTGCTAATATTACATGGCTAATCAGTATTGAAAAATAAATAGGCCTCACAATTCCTTGTCCAGTAAATTTTACGTTACCAACCAAACTGTGATAAAACAAATATATAGCCATAAAAATTATGGATACCAATAGTGCCATAAGCATAAGATTTTTGTGAGCAATTTTATTTTGTTGCTTAATTTGATAAAAACTTATTGTTATTAAGCAAATAGCCGTTATATTAAGAACAGCTAGTATATGTGGAAGAACTTGAGTCATAATTAATAATGAAAATTTTTACCGAACCAAAATATATTTATTATAGCAGTTTAATTTTATTTATTTGTATATTGCTAGGTTTGACTATCCATACGATTGTAGTTTTGCATCAACCAGAACACCTCAACAATCTAACCCCTCAAATCATTCAAGGTAAGTTAGTCTGGGAAGAAAACAACTGCATCGGTTGCCACACTCTATTAGGAGAAGGGGCTTATTTTGCACCTGAATTAGGTAATGTTTATAAACGTAGAGGTGGCGATAATGGTGGTGTCTATTTTATTAAGGCTTGGCTGAAATCTATGCCAACTAATATACCCGGACGCAGGCAAATGCCACAGTTTAATCTAACTGAGGACGAACTTAATGCCTTGATTGCGTTTTTAAAATGGACATCAGAAATTAACACCTCTTCATGGCCACCGAGTGAAAAAGGTTAATTATGTTATATTCATCACAAAGAATTGCCAAACCCTATTTTATAGCTGCTATAACATTATTTACAATACAAGTACTGTTTGGACTGAGCATGGGAATGCAATATGTAGAAATAAGTATACCACTTATCAGTTTTGATACAGCACGTTTAATACATATCAGCTTATTGATTATCTGGATATTATTTGGTTTTATGGGAGCCATACATTATATAATTCCAGAAGAATCAGAACGAGAATTATACTACCCTAAACAAGCAATTCAACTGTTTTGGATATTTTTATCCCTTGTAATTGTAACTTTTTTTGCTTATTTATTATTACCATACGCTACTTTAGCTAAAATAACTGGTAATCAATTTTTTCCAACTATGGGGCGTGAATATTTAGAACAACCAACCATAATTAAATTGGGGATTTTTGCGATACTCTGTGCTTTTACCTATAACATGACTATGACCGTGTTGCATGGACGTAAAACAGTAATAAATTTACTCCTCCTGACTGGGATAGCCGGTTCAACCATAGTATTTATTTTTGCTTTTTATAATTCCTCCAACCTTGTTATAGCCAAATATTATAAATGGTGGTTAATTCACTTTTGGTTAGAAGGCACTTGGGAATTAATTATGGAAGCAATATTGGCATATATAATCTTTAAAATTACTGGTGATCGTGAAATTGTAGAAAAATGGTTGTACGTTATGGTTGCCGTGACTCTGACTACATCAATTTTGGGTATAGGACATCATTATTATTGGATTGGAATGCCGGAATATTGGCAATGGATTGGAACTATTTTTTCGATTTTTGAAATGTTACCTTTCTTTTTTATGGTTCTGTTTGTATTCAATGTAGTCAATTGTACTAAATGTCGTTCTTCCAATAGAGCCTTGAAACTATGGGCTTTAAGTACCCCAATTATGGCTTTTTTAGGTGCTGGAGTGTTAGGATTTTTGCACACTTTGGCCCCAGTAAATTATTATTCTCATGGTACTCAAATCACTTCTGCACATGGGCATTTAGCATTTTATAGCACTTATGTAATGATTGTATTAACCATGATTTCCTATGCTATGCCTTTATTACGAAATACTGTTACTGATAAAATTGGGCAAAGATTTGAAATTTTAGCCTTTTGGATCATGACTATATCCATGTTTTGTATGGCTTTGTTTACTGTTATTGCTGGCATAATGCAGGTTTATATACAACGTACTACTGACATTAATTTGCCATTTATCGAAATTCAAAACAGTATGAATATTTTATACTGGTTGCGAGAAATAAGTGGAATAATTTTTATGTTTGGGGTAATAATTTATATCATAAGTTTTTTTGTAGCAGAGATTAAAAAAACATGAATCAAGATAAAGTAACTATAAACCGATCCGTTAGTGAAATACCAGATCGTAAAATGGCTATCATTGCTGAAAGCTTATATTTATTGAATTTACTAATAATTCCGGGCCTAGCATTTTTTATTTTAATTTGGCTATTTGCTAAATACGACAATGCAACTACCATGATATCCGGTTGTCATTTAAGACAAGCTTTTTCAGCCAGCATTTGGGCAGGATTGTTATTAGTGTTAGTGACTTGGGTTATGTTATCAACTATGAATCATGATTCACCTTACACTTGGATGATTGTTATTCCTTATTTTGTAATCTGCCATTCTGTTTTAGTGTTATTAGGGATTATGGGTTTAGCCAAGGCTTTAGCCGGGAAAAAATTTCACTACCCAATCATTGGACCTTCTAGTTAAAAAATTCGATAGTCCTAAAATAATAGGTATACTGCACACTGGCATAACTTGAACTTTTTTAAACTAATTTTATATAGATGTCGGGTTACGTTATTTCACTTTGCTCAATAATCTAACCCGACCTACCGAAAGTTAAATTTATTACCGTGTCAAGTATAGTGGTCAAACCTTCCATATCTTTAAAACACTGGAAGGTTTTTAGAATCATCACGATTTTATTTAGGATTATCAAAAATTTATTTAACCTTAATGCCATTGTAAATAATGTTATTCAAGGCTAATCAATAACTTCGTCAAAAATCTGTAAAAAAATTGGTAGTGACAAACTTGCTAAGTTTTTGGATTTATCACTACTTTGTTTAAGGCTACTAGATTTCCCCTTTCTCCAATAATTAACTGAGTTTAATATGACTGAACAACAAACTTTTCCCTTTAAATTTACTGGCAATGGCAGTGAATATTTCAAGATATGGATTGTTAATATCATACTTACAGTTTTAACTCTGGGTATTTATTCCGCTTGGGCAAAGGTACGTAATAAGCGTTATTTCTATGGTAATACCACTTTAGACAATGCAGCATTTGAATACCATGCAACTCCCATGATGATTTTAAAAGGTCGTTTGATTGCTGTCGCAGCTTTGATTACATACGCAGTATTATCCGAGTTTTTCCCCATTTTAGGAATAGCTTTTGCGGTATTATTGACCATGTTTATACCTTGGGCGGTCTGGCGTTCAATGCAGTTTAATGCTCGTATGGTTAGCTATCGCAATGTCCGTTTTAGCTTTCATGGTATATTAGTTGATGCTTATAAAATATTGTTATTAATACCTTTTTTACCTATTATTACTGGAGCCATACTTGGAGGTGTAGCCTATTTTATCTGGGGACAAGGAGTACTGTTTGGTGGTATTTTCTCCCTTACCTTCTTAGCATTTTACCTAATGTTTCCATATGTACAACAGTTACTTACCAGCTATTACATCAACCACAGACAATTTGGCCAAGGCAAGTTTTCCGCTCAATTATCCGCTAAAAAATATTACACCATATATCTGGTTTTATTTGTTACGGTAATTGCTATTCTTACAGTGATTGGTCTAACAATTGGTGCCATTTTTTATTTCACTATAGGATTCGAATATTTTAATGACATGGAAGAATCTCAAGTGTTAATGATCGCTTATAGTGGCATCGGTTTGGTGTACTTAGCTTTTATTATTTTTGGTATATGGGGAACTGCATATCTTGAGGCCAATGTTAAAAACTATGTATTCAACAACGTCCACTTAGATGAATCTTTACAATTTCAATCTAATATACGAGTTGGTAAGCTATTTGGAATTTATGCGACAAACATGTTGATGATTATAATTACTTTGGGATTGGCCTATCCATGGACTATAGTTCGGTTAAAGAAATATAAGATTGAATCCAGCCGGACAATTGGTAATATAACTGAATATGCCAACCAACAACAAGATACTCAATCTGCTTTAGGTGAGGAAATAGGCGATGCTTTTGATACCGAACTTGATTTAGGTATATAAATGCAAATCACTGGTCATTGGTATCCAACTGGCAGTTCTGCTCGTTATGTAGCCGAACTATCCACTGACAACATACATTATACTTTAACTGTGCCAGATCGTACTGATTTACAAGGTATGATTAGTAACATTTCAGTCAGTGATAGATTGGGGAATATTCCGCGTAAAATCACTTTGCAAGATGGTTCAATTTTTGAAACCCAGAGCAATGACACAATTGATTGGTTATTAAAGAAAATAGGTCATAAGGATAACTCGCTCCATTTCCTGCATGTTTTAGAAACCAATTTAATATGGATTGCAACAGCTTTGGTTTTGACGATTACACTTACTTTTGCTGGTATACGTTGGGGATTGCCCTGGGCCAGTGAGAAAATTGCTTATGCCATGCCAATCAGTGTTAGTGAACAAATATCGACTGGTACTATGGAACTACTGGATGAATATATATTAGAGCCAAGTGAGCTGCCAGAAACTCGCAAGCAATCTATACAAGAACATTTTAAT
>JAUCGN010000004.1:4866-23061 GCA_030378125.1 Thiotrichales bacterium HSG1
ATTATCTGTCCAACAGGAACAGTTTAATTATCGGCTATATTTTCGTCAGTTAAAAGATATGCCTAATGCTTTTGCTTTGCCATCTGGACAAATTATAATTACTGATCAGTTAGTTAAGATGGCAGACAGCCAACAAGAAATTGACTCTATACTATTGCATGAAATTGGTCATGTAGTCCATCGGCATGGTTTGCAACAAATCATTCATGGTTCTATTGTGACGCTTATAATCACCATGTTTGCTGGTGACGCAACTGCGGTAGAGGAGATGATAGTTGCATTACCAGCTTTTCTACTAGAGAGTCATTATTCGCGTGGTAATGAAAGCGAAGCCGATGAATTTGCTTTTAAACAGATGGTTGAACTTGGAATTGACCCTATTTATTTTGCAACTATGTTTGAAAAGATGTTAGCATCGAAAGATGATTTAAAACAAAATGATGATGATGCAAAATCAAAAGATGAGTCGGACAAAGATTACGGCAAATTTTTATCAACTCATCCGTCTTCACCAAGTCGTATACAACGTGCAAGGGAATATTCAGATAAATATTTTAAATAAGTTTTGGAATTTAAGCCAATTTGTAAGACTGTCAATGGATTTTTCGGTTTAGCCAATCTATAACACAACCTGAGTTCCATAGAGTTGCATCCAAAATTAAATTATTTCATTGTATTTTAAAGAAGTTTATACACTGGATTGCTGGGCAAATTGCTGTCCTATATACAATAAAATATAAAAGTGATAGAATGTTTATTTGGAGTCTAAAGCTTGTTGAAATTCAAAGTTGCAACTTTAGGCATTAATGATTTGATACTACCCAAAACTGAAGTTTTAAACCCCAATTAATTCAACTGGTTAAACACCTGAACTAAGCGTACCCTTCAGGAGTATTTTTATGAAATTATGTAATAAATTTGTTTTATTTTTTATAATGTTAGTTATGGCATTTTCAGTACAAGCTAAAAAAGAAAAATTTCTTTATTGTTGGTTAAATCAAGATGAAGTACGTGAATGTGGTAATTATGTGCCAGTACCTTATTCACAACAAGGTTTTTGGAAATGTCGAAGGGGAAGTAGTGAGTGTGAATTTGTTAACCCGGCTCCTACTGAAGAAGAACTTGCTGAAATAGAACTAAAGAAAGAGAAAAAGCGTAAGCAAAAAGAACAGAAAGAAAGGGATGATGCTTTATTAGCTCTTTTTAGTCGAGAAATGGATATTGAAAACCGGCGTACAGCTTTGTTAAATTCAATAGGGGGACAAATCCAACCAATTCAAACCATTCTTGAAGGTCTCCGGGGTAATCTTGAAGACCTAAAAGAAAGTTATGAACGCAGTAAAGATAACCAAGATGTTTCAGATAGTCAGGTTGATGCTATTAAAAGAAATATTGACGGTGTTAAAAAAAGGATCATAGATACTGAAGATACCTTGCAAAATAAACATGATGAACGCACAGAAATTAATATGGAATATGATATTTATTTGCAAAGATTTTTAGAAATAGAATTACGTAGACTACAACAAGAACCATATACCTCAGCAAGTAAATTAGCTATTTATCAAGAAAAAGTTGATGAAGTTATCAATCGTATAAGTTCTGACCTGCAAGGGTATGTAAAAGTATTACAAGAACGCAAAGATAATCCGGTTTTATCAGACGACCAAAAAGTTGTTATTCAAGAAAAGATAGATAGAATTTTAAAACAATTTCAGCCGGCTATTCCCCAATAATCTTTACTAGAACTCGTTTCTGACGGCCACCGTCAAATTCACCGTAAAATATTTGTTCCCAAGGACCAAAATCTAAGCGTCCTTCAGTGATAGCAACTACAACTTCACGACCCATTACTTGTCGTTTAAGATGGGCATCACCATTGTCTTCACCAGTACGATTGTGACGATAATGGTCGATGGGTTCGTGAGGTGCTAGTTCTTCCAGCCAATCCTCATAGTCCTGATGTAAACCAGATTCATTATCATTGATAAATACTGAAGCTGTTATGTGCATTGCATTAACCAATACAAATCCTTCCCGGATGCCACTTTCTGATAAACATTTATCTACTTCGGTAGTTATATTAATAAAAGCCCTGCGACCAGATATATTAAACCATAATTCTTTACGATAACTTTTCATATTTTATCCTTTTTAGGTAGTCCTGCAATATGTAATGCTTAAATCTGACAGTCTTTTTGGAAACATCACTATTTTGGATGTAGCTAAAATTCTTTACCAAATCGCCCACCACCAACGCAACCAGCGACTAACCCTCCTTCTTTGTACCATTTCATTATTTTTATAATAACGAATAGCCTTCAATGTGCCATCTTTCTTATATTCTTTACTACTACCGTTCAGACGACCACGTTCATCAAAATCAGAATGAATTAACCATTTTTCACCAGTGCTATAAAAAATAGTTGCCGCAATTGGTTCACCATTTTTAAATAGCCAATCCCCTTGCAACCTACCATTAATATAATAACCCTTAGCACTTCCTTCTTTTTGGCCAGCGATATAATTTCGTTCAGCTTTCTTTTTACCATTACGATGAAAGTCAATCTCTAATCCCTCTCGTTTTCCATTTACCAAAGTTAATTGGCGAAAACGCTCACCAGTTGGATGGTACTTAATCAAATACTCAATTTTCTGTCCGTCTTCATATTTGAGTTCATATTCCAAGTCACCATTACGCCGAAACTTTCGTTTGTTAACTAATTTACCGGTTCTATATTCATGTTCTCCTTTTAGTTCTCCAGTTTCATAAAACTCCTTAGTAAGTCCATGTAATTGACCGCCTCTATAGTTATATTCAAAGTGGAGTGCACCATTTTCATAAAACTTTTGTTCATCTGCCGCAAATGTAGCAACAACCAGTACTATATTTAATAAAATTACATTTATAAACAGTTGCATAATATTTTTCCAAATTAAATGAATAATGTTAAGCATCATATTAAGAAATAAAAAGTCAATCCAAAACTTAAGACCTTGACTTGTATTCTGTCTTAATGGTAAAAATAAGACATACCTTGTTTTTAATTATAACATTAGTTTTATTAAACTAGGTAACTATTTTGTATGAAAAATTAATTTTATTGTAAGAGCATAATTTATTATTCATGCTGACTAACCCTAATATTATCAACTAACAAAGCAGGATGTAAATTATTATTTTCACCTTCACCAGCAACGTTTGGGTCATTTTCGCTATGTATAATGAGACCTTTGCACAAGAAATAACAACCAAAAATAAAGAATACAGAAAAGGAACTAAACAATGGCCTGAAAAATTCTAAAACAAACAGACTTATTAGACAATATCCCAATCAACCACAAAGCATTAATGGAATTAGATGAAGTAAATGAACTGATAGACTGGGAGAGTATAGAAAAACTACTAAGTATAATCCATGCTAATGGCATTTTCGTCAACTGTTAGACAGGATTATTGGATGAGTTGCATGAAGACGTTTAAAAACCAATTGACAGAACAAGGATTGCTCGTTTGTATAGGCGAGGAAGGCATTATTGATGCAAGATATAGCTTTCCAGCACATGTTTCGAAAATCTGGTAGGTCTGAGAACTTTTATTTTTCTGAAAAACTATAGGACAAAAATTAGTAGGCTGATATGCAAAAATTACAAATCCAAAATTATTATAAAAAGTTAGAAAATTTAATCCAGTATGGTGGCTTGAAGAAAACTGCCATGCTATGATTAATAGGATACAATCGACATTAATCGGTTACCCGACTGATAATTTATGGATAACATTTATATTATTAAAGTAAAAGACAATTTAACTCAACTTGAAAAAAAATGGGGTAAAGCCAATGTTAGATTTGGTTTGATGGGAAAAGGGATACATCCAAATTACCAAATTGAAGGCCAACTCGTAACACCAATGGGGCAAGTGTTGGAGGAGCTGAAACAAGTATATGAACATGAGTACTTCCTAAAAATGTGCTTAGTTTAAATCTATCTTGATTAAAAAATTATACCCGCTAAGATGTATTTAAGTGATTGATAAAGATAATTAAAAGTTCAATAATTTACTTGATATTAATTGCTATATTCACAATCATGGTTAACCACAAGCGTTATGCACACTTAATTTAAACACTAATTATGGCGTACCTATGAAATTATTAATTCGTAATCTTTCTCGTAGCACTACTGAAGAAGAGTTAAAAAAGCTCTTTGAAGAATATGGCACAGTACAATATTGTGATTTGGTGCTAGATAAAACTACCGGCGATTCTAAAGGTTTTGCTTTTGTAGAAATACCAAAATCAGGGGAAGCCAAAGTTGCTATAAAAAAATTGAATAGTAAGAATGTTGCTGGCAATATAATTCGTGTTAAAAAAGCTGAAAACAAAAAGACATAGCAAGCAACGATATGGATGGTTAACATTATCTTGCTGAAACGTTTCTCCTCAACATAGAATATTAGAAGGTATATTAGTAAAAAAGGCAATTGCTGAAGGAATGAAATACGGAGAAGGAAGAGGAGTTGTTGAATTTGAACCAACTGATTCTGCAACTGAAAAAATCGAATATATATATCGCTTGTTGGTACACGATAAGATAATTCAACCTTATACCTCATGATCAGATTTCTCAGCTAACTATGAAGCATAAACTAGCTATTTGGGCATCAAAGCTTAAATGAAAAGCCAAAAGTTATGAAGATAGAAAGTTGGTTAAAATTTCCAAAATAGCTAGATTAAAAGTAGTTTTGATAAAACTGTAGTTTAAATTAGGACATAATTATGACGAACAATGATGTTTTACGCCGTATCCGCTATATCTTCGATTTTAACGATTCTAAAATGATTGCTATATTTGGTTTGGCTGATCATAAAGTAACCCGTGAGCAGATTAGCGATTGGTTAAAAAAAGATGATGATCCAGCGTGTAAGAAATGTAGTGACACCGAATTAGCAATTTTCTTAAATGGCTTGATCAATGATAAACGAGGCAAAAAAGAAGGACCACAACCCAAGTTAGAGAAAAATTTAACTAACAATATTATTTTCATGAAATTAAAGATTGCATTAAATCTGAAAGCTGAAGATGTACTGGAAATTATGAAGCTGGCCGATTTGAATATGAGTAAACATGAGTTAAGTGCATTTTTTCGTAGACCAAATCATAAACATTACCGTGACTGTCAAAATCAGATATTACGTAATTTTTTAAAAGGTATGCAGCATAAATATCGTCCCAATCTTTTAAGTCAATAGTTCGGACAATTTTACTCATTCCTAATGGTCTCGTCTTATCGTTATATATTTAAGAAGATTTGGTGGGTTTCCGCTTTGTTCCTACCCACCCCCCTACATAATATATTTTCATTAAGAGGATAATAATAAATCCTATGCAAAAATTACAAATCCAAAATTATTATAAAAAGTTAGAAAATTTAATCCAGTACGGCGGCTCAAGGAATGAGGAGTCTATTCGTAGGGCTTTTGAAAATCTGTTGGATGGTTATTGTGAACCTAAAAATTTTACTTTGGTAGCAGAGATTACTCAAGCTGGTGAAAGCGGTAAGATTCGGCCGGATGGTGTGGTTAAGGATGCTTTGCGTTTGGATTGGGGGTATTGGGAAGCGAAGGATAGTAAGGATGATTTGGATAAGGAGATAAAAAAGAAGCTGGCTAAGGGTTATCCGAATGATAATATTATTTTTGAGGATTCGCAAACGGCAGTTTTGATTCAGACTGGTGTTGAGGTGTTGCGGATTGATATGAAGGAGCCAGAGCAGTTAGATAAAATTTTAACTCGGTTTTTGAATTATGAACGGCCAGAGGTGCGTGATTTTCGGCAGGCAATTGAACAGTTTAAGGATGATTTGCCAACTGTTGTGGAGACTTTGCGAGCTACTTTGGAGCAGCAGAAAAAGAAAAATAGTAAATTTAAACAGTCTTTTAAGGGTTTGTTTGATTCATGTCAGGAGTCTATTAATCCTAATATTAATGATTTTGATATTGGGGAGATGATTATTCAGCATATTTTGACTGAAGAGATTTTTTTGACGGTGTTTAATGAGCGGCAGTTTCATCAGGAAAATATTATTGCCCAGCAGTTGCAGAATGTGGTTAATAGCTTTTTTGTGGGTAAGATGCGGCGTGATACTTTGTTGTCGATTGAGAGTTATTATTTGGTGATTCGTCGTCATGCGGATAATATCAGTAATCATCATGAGAAACAGAAGTTTTTGAAGGTGATTTATGAGAATTTTTATAAGAGTTATAATCCTAAGGCGGCGGATCGGTTGGGGGTGGTTTATACGCCGAATGAGATTGTGCGGTTTATGATTGAGAGTACTGATTTTTTGTTGGAGAAGCATTTTAATCGGTTGTTGGCGGATAAGAATGTGGATATTTTGGACCCTTGTACGGGGACTGGTACTTTTGTTACGGAATTGATTGATTATTTGCCTAAGCGGAACCTAAAGTATAAGTATTTGAATGAGATTCATTGTAATGAGGTGGCGATTTTGCCTTATTATATTGCGAATTTGAATATTGAGTATACTTTTCAGCAGAAGATGGGGGAGTATGAGCCGTTTTCTCATATTTGTTTTGTGGATACGTTGGATAATTTGGGGTTTGAGCATGGTTATGAGAATCAGCAGGTTACTTTGAATATTGGGTTGAATGAGGGGAATATTGCGAGAATTAAGGAGCAGAATGAGCGGAAGATTTCGGTGATTATTGGGAATCCGCCGTATAATGCGAATCAGCAAAATGAGAATGATAATAATAAGAATCGGGAGTATCCTGAGATAGATGAAGCGATTAAGCGGACTTATATTGCGAATAGTACGGCTCAGAAGACTAAGGTTTATGATATGTATGCTAGGTTTTTTCGCTGGGCAAGTAGTCGTTTGAATAATGATGGAATTTTGGCATTTGTTACTAATAATTCTTTTTTGAATGCACGTTCTTTTGATGGTTTTAGAAAAACAGTATTAAATGAATTTGATTTTGCTTATATTATTGATTTGGGTGGTAATATAAGAGAATTATCAGGCAAAGACGGTATTTTTTTGAATGAAAAACATACTATTTTTGGTGTAACGGCTGCGGTTGGAATTGCTATTACTTTTTTAATTAAAAAGAAAACAACAGAAAAATCTCCATGCAAAATTTATTATATTCATCCATGTGATATACGGGCAACTAGAGATGAAAAATTAGAATATCTCAAATCTTATTCTTTTGGAAATATTCCTTTTGAACTTATTACACCAGATAAAAATCACAATTGGTTGAATATTCCTGATAATGACTTTGATGATTTGTTGCCTTTAGCTAACAAAGAAACTAAACTGGCTAAGTCACAGAAAGATGAAAAAGCTGTTTTTAAGTTATTTTCTTTGGGAGTTGTCACAAGTAGAGATGAATGGGTTTATGATTTTAATGAACTAAATTTGATAGAAAAAATAAATTTTTTTTATGATTTTTATCAACAAGAACAGATAAGATGGAATAATTCCGATAAAAATTTACCAATTAACGATTTTGTTGATAGGACTTTAAAATGGACTTCTGAACTAGAGAGCCATTTAGTTAAAAACTCTGTTCTTGAATATAATTTTAATTGTTTAAGGCAAGCTTCTTATAGACCATTTGTAAAAAAATCTTTATACTTTGACAAAATTATTATTCATCGTTTATATCAACTTCCAAGCATTTTTTCAAAATCAACTACTTCAAATAAAGTAATTTGGGTAAAAATTGGAAAAGAGTGGCCTTTTTTCGTGCTTATCGTTGATTGCATTCCTGATTTATTACCGCAGGGTGGTTCTCAATGCCTCCCACTCTACCGCTACGATTCCGAAGGCAACCGCATAGACAACATAACCGACTGGGGCTTAAACCAATTTCAAAACCACTATCAAGACCAAACCATCACCAAACAAGACATATTCCACTACACATACGCCGTACTTCACAACCCAGCATACCGGCAAAAATACCAACTCAACCTTAAACGAGAATTCCCACGCCTCCCCTACTACGACAACTTCCAACAATGGGTTGCATGGGGACAAAAACTCATGGACCAACATATCAACTACGAAACAGCCAAAAAATACAAACTGAAACGAATTGACATTGACAGCAACAAAACCAATAAACCCAAACTAAAAGCCGATAAAGAAGCTGGTAAAATCCACCTTGATCAACTGACAACCCTACAAGGAATACCAGAAATAGCATGGACTTACAAACTCGGCAACCGCTCCGCCCTTGAATGGATACTCGACCAATACAAAGAAAAAAAACCAAGAGACAAAACCATCGCCGAAAAATTCAACAACTATAAATTCGCCGACTACAAAGAACAAGTTATTGAACTATTACAACGAGTTTGTACCGTTAGTGTTGAGACAATGGAAATTGTGGGAGAGATGGGGGAGTGAGATTTTCGTAGATTTCGTAGGGTGGATAGAAGCAAAGCGGAAATCCACCAAAAACCACAATCACAAAATATAAACCAATGTTTTTTTTTAAATAATTTTTTAATTTAAGGGATTTGGTGGATTTACGCTTCGCTTCTATCCACCCTACAAAGTAATGCTTTTTTTAATAATTCTATCCCTTTTTTTTGTTCTTTATCTAAATCTTTATGTTTAACATGAATACGAGTTTTATTAGTTTCAAGGTCTTTGAGAAACCTAGTAGCTGCTTCGCCTTTAACTACAAAAGTTCTATCAAATGATGAGGTAGCCATAAGAAACTCCTTTATAAAAAAATATTTTAATATACTTATAGTTTAAACAAAAATTGTCAAGAACTTTTTAATAAAATTATGAAACCAGCAAAAATTTACTATTTTACTTTAACCGATGAAATGCCTCGTGGAATAGCATGGACTTACAAACTCGGCAACCGCTCCGCCCTTGAATGGATACTCGACCAATACAAAGAAAAAAAACCAAGAGATAAAACCATCGCCGAAAAATTCAATAACTATAAATTCGCCGACTACAAAGAACAAGTTATTGAACTATTACAACGAGTTTGTACCGTCAGTGTGGAGACAATGGAAATTGTGGGAGAGATGGGGGAGTGAATAAAAATGATTAAGACAAAAGAAAATCAAGATGTAGAATTCAAGGAATCTTGGCGAGATGAATATATCAAATGGATTTGTGGTTTTGCCAATGCAAAAGGAGGACGAATTTATATTGGTGTGAATGATAATAGTGAAGTTGTTGGTATTAATAACGCAAAAAAATTATTAGAAGATATACCCAATAAAGTAAAAGATGTCCTAGGCGTTATTGTTGATTTAAGGATGCTAATTGAGGATAATTTGGAATATTTGGAAATTATTATTGAACCTTATCCTTATCCAGTGAGTTATAAAGGCCAATATCATTACAGAACTGGAAGTAGTAAACAAGAGCTAAAAGGTGCTGCACTAGATAAGTTTTTACTTACAAAACAAGGCAAAAAGTGGGATAGTGTGCCTGTGCCTTATGTGAAGATAAAGGATTTGGATAGTAGAGCCATTGAGATTTTTAAAGAGAAAGCAATTAAAAAGAAAAGAGTTGAAGCTGACATTTTAGATGAAAGTGATAAAGTAATGATAGATAAACTTCATCTCAAAGAAGAAGATTACCTTAAAAGAGCTTCTATTTTACTTTTTGGTAAAGATTGTGAAAAATATATAACTGGTTCTTATATTAAAATAGGTTATTTTAAAACCGATAGTGAATTGATTTATCAAGATAAAATTGGTGGTAATATCTTGGAACAAGTTGATAAAACTATGGATTTAATTTTTACCAAATATTTAAAAGCGTATATAAGTTATGATGGTATCCAAAGAGTTGAGAGCTTTCCTATCTCTCAGTTAGCTTCTAGAGAAGCACTCACCAATGCGATTGTTCATAAAGATTATGGGGAATGTACCCCAATACAGATAAGTGTTTATGATGATAAGCTTCTTATTTGGAATGTGGGAGAGTTACCAAATGATTGGACGGTGGAGACTTTATTACGAAAACATTCATCACAACCTTATAATCCAGCTATTGCTAATATATTTTTTCTGGCTGGATATATAGAATCTTGGGGAAGAGGAATAGATAAAATTATAGATGAATCAAAAAAGTTTAATGGAATTACTCCAAAGTTTAGATTTGATAATGGGCTTTGGGTGGAGTTTTATTTTAATGAGTTGATGAGTATTGTTTCTAGCAAGTTGGGAGATAAGTTGGGAGATAAGTTGGGAGATAAATTAACCAAAAATAGAAAAAATATCCTTGAGCTTATGAATGAAAATTCAAAAATAACTATTAAAGAGTTAGCAGAAAAAATAGGTATAAGTGAAACTGCTATTGAAAAAAATATTAACTATTTAAAAAAACATAATTTTATAGAAAGAGTAGGAAGTGATCGTAGTGGACACTGGAGAGTTAATAAATAATTGATTAAAATGAGAATATCGACTAATCGCCCACCTATCCATCCGGGTGAAATTTTGTTAGAAGAGTTTATGCGTCCTTGTAATTTAACTGATTGTAGATTTTTAAATAGGAGTTATTAAATATAATGCCATTTTCAATAGAATACTTGTGTAATACGATAAAGTCTGGGCTTCAACAAGAACCTCAAGATTCAAAAAATAAAATAAAAGTTATAGATGTTAAATTACTAAATAATTCTACTATTGTTTGTGAATTTTGTCCTTATTCAAAAGGAACAATTGAAATAAAGGTTGAAATTGCATATATCATTTCATTTATGGCTAGTTTTTTTGGAGAAGACAATTTTGGTCATGAAACAATAAAAAACTTTGGTGCAAGAGCTTACTCAAATGATAATGAAGAAATTATGTATGCTATTTCTTCTAAAGAAAGTGCCAATTTTTTATCACAAGGAAACCCAATTGAATGGATGAAAGGTACTATTTTTCAAGAGAATACTGAGGAACATCGATTACATCTTGCTAAAGCTAAGGTTTCGGAATTGGAAAATACATTAAGGAAACTGATTGTCAATGTTTTAGCAGAACAAAAAGGTGATAATTGGTGGAATACATGTGTTGAATCTGAAATAAAAAATGATGTTAATAAAATTTTTCCCATTTGTGAGGAAACACCTTCAGGTTCAGAGTTAATTGAATACACTTATTTAGTCCATTTGCAAAAAATTATAAGCCATAATTGGGAGTATTTTAATTCACTTTTTGAAAGTAAAACGAAACTAAAAAAATTTGTAGGTAGTCTCAATAATATTAGAATTAATGAGGCTCATAATCGAGTAATTACAAGTGATTCTATAAAAAAATTAGAAAAGATTTACTCTGAAATTATGAGTAAAATTGCTAATTTACATCCTGAATTGGTATCTAATTATCTCATAGAAAATTGGCGTATTCAAGTTAAAAATATAGTCAATTACTATGTAGATCACAAAGTAGAAATTAAAAATGGTTGTAAATTAGAGCAAGCAATTTTATTAATAAATACTATGATTCAACAACTTAAAGAAGTTGAAATTAAATTAGCTTCTGTTCCTATACCGCCCACTAAACAGAATTTACATCACGAACTTGTTCATCTTTTCAATACTATGAGAACATTGTTTGAAAAAATGGTTAAAAATGCAGAAAATGGTGATGTGATAAATGTTAAAAAAAATAGTAAAAGTATTGAAGAAAATAATTCAAAAATCAGAAAATTTACGGAAAAATATATCTTTTCTGAGACTTAAAAATTTACTATCAAAAAGGAATTCAACATGCAAACACAAATTTATCAACAACATATTAAACCCATTTCCATTGACAAGCAACAGCATATTGTTAATTTAATTGTGCAAACAACAAAATTTATTGATGAGCAACAGTATATTGCTAATTTAATTATGCAAAAAGGTATTTTTAAACCTAACAAATCATCTTTGGAAAAATCAAATAATCCTAATTGGCGTAAAACTATGTCAGAAAAAGTAAAAATATTAGTTTCTGAAGAAGAGTTAATTCAACCAATGACTGATATTTGGGAGGATTATATTTGAGTTCTAAATATTTATTAGATACCCATGCTTTAGTATTTTGGATAAATCAAGAAAATATATCTCAAAAATTGCAGAAATTTTTAGATGAACAAGATTCATTAAGACAGCTTTATGGTGTCTAATTTTTCATTTTGGGAAATTGCATTATTGGTTAAAAAAGGTAAATTAGAACTAAATGATATCTTTACATGGAAAGCTGAAATTTTAAAAAAAACTCATTTACAATTGATTTCTCCTAGCAGTGATGAATTAATTCAATCAACCCAATTACCAGATTATCATAAAGACCCATTTGATAGAGTTTTGATAACCCAAGCAAATTGGCATCATGCGAAATTAGTTACCAAAGATACCATTATCCCCAAATATGACGTGGAAACTTTTTGGATATGAATAAACCAGTAAAATCCACCTATCGCTTTGCCGATTACAAAGAACAAGTTATTGAACTATTACAACGAGTTTGTACCGTTAGTGTGGAGACAATGGAAATTGTGGGAGAGATGGATGAATTATATAAATGATTAATAAAAAAGAAAATCAAGATGTAGAATTCAAAGAATCTTGGTGAGATAAATATATAGCATTTCCTGATTAAATAAGATACAAAAAGAGGTGATTATAAAATTGCGAAAAAGAAGCAAAAAGAGTTATAATGAGGAACCTAAAAAATTAACCTAAAAAAATGTTACATATAAGTATTCTCAACAAAAGATGTTGGGAATGAGTTTGAAACTATTAAATTAATCAATAATTAACACAAAATGTCTGAAAAATTAAAAGTAGTATTATGTTGGCATATGCACCAACCTGCATATTTTGACTCATGTAGTAACCAATATAAATTACCATGGACTTATTTACATGGAATTAAAGACTATGTTGATATGGCAGCACATTTGGAAGCAGTTCCTAACGCTTGTGCGGTAGTGAATTTTGCCCCAACATTACTGGAACAAATTGATGATTACGTTAAACAAATTCAAGCATTTTTGCGTAACAAAGCCCCTATTCTTGATCCTTTATTAGCGGCATTAAACAGCGAGAAAGTTTATAACCCATTTTTAGGTCATAAACTACACAATACTGACAATATTGAAAATGTAGACCCCAAACATCAAAAGATAGCAAATGCCTGTTTAATTCTAATTGAACAATGTATGCGAGCTAACGAAGAACGATTGATTAAGCGTTTTAAACCGTACCAAGAGCTAACCGAATTAGTAGTTACAATTAAGCAAAATCCAAGAATTTTGGCCTATTTGGAAGAACAATATTTAATTGATCTGTTGATGTGGTATCACTTAGCATGGCTGGGTGAAACTGTACACCGTTCGGATATAAGAGTTAAAACGTTAATTGAGAAGGGTCACAAATTTACGAAGGCTGATCGACTGCAATTGTTAGAAATTATAGGAGAATTATTAGGTAGCATAATTCCTCGTTATAAAGCTCTAGCAGAAAATGGACGGGTAGAATTATCATTTACTCCCTATGCTCATCCTATTATGCCTTTGTTATTGGATATTAATTCAGCTAAAGATGCAATGCCAGATGTCACTTTGCCTAATGAAACTCATTATCCGGGTGGTGAAGAACGGGTACAATGGCATGTTCAAGAAGGAATTAAGACTTTTGAGAAGTTTTTTGGTTTTATCCCACAAGGATGCTGGCCTTCTGAAGGAAGTGTTAGTGAAGCTACAGTTAAATTGTTAGAAAAATATAATGTTAAATGGGTCGCCAGTGGTGGTGGAGTGTTGCGTAATAGTTTGCTCAAATCTGGACTAGAACATTTGTCATCACATCAACCATATGGTTTATCAGATAGTTCAGTGCATTGTTTTTTTCGTGATGATAACTTATCAGATTTAATTGGTTTTGAATATTCCAATTGGCATGGTGATGATGCAGTTGCTAATTTTATTCATCACTTAGAAGGTATTGCAAATGCTGATAATAATGCCAAAGTTGTCACCGTCATTTTAGATGGCGAAAATGCTTGGGAATACTTTCCAAACAATGCTTATTATTTCCTAAATGCTTTGTATGATAAATTAGCTAATCATGCAGATTTAGAATTAACCACTTTTGAAAAATGTCTTTCCGTTGAATCCGCTAAATTATCTAATCTAGTAGCTGGAAGCTGGGTTTATGGTACTTTTTCTACTTGGATAGGTGATCAAGATAAAAATAACGGTTGGGAAATGTTGATGGCGGCTAAGCATAAGTTTGATGAAGTCATTGCTACTTTGAACCCAGAACAACAGTTGGCTGCTAACAAACAGTTGGCAATTTGTGAAGGTTCGGATTGGTGTTGGTGGTTTGGTGGTGAAAATCCTAGTGAAGCAGTACAAGATTTTGACCATCTGTATCGCCTGCATCTAATTCAATTATATCAACTTTTAGGTGTAACACCTCCAGAAGATTTAAATCATGCGTTCACTCACGGTGGTGGTAATCCAGCATCTGGTGGTGTAATGCGTAGAGGTTAGAAAAGTTTCCTAGTTTAAAAAAAGAGGATTTTTTATGCGTCCAAGCGGTCGTTCTCCAAATGAACTTCGTAAAGTTAGTTTAACTCGTAATTACACCAAACATGCAGAAGGTTCTGTATTAGTTGAATTTGGTGATACTAAAGTTATTTGTAATGCCACTGTTCTTGAACGAGTGCCAAGATTTTTAAAAGACAAGAAGTCAGGCTGGGTTACGGCAGAATATGGTATGTTGCCCCGTTCTACTAATGAACGTATGGTGCGTGAAGCAAATCGTGGTAAACAGGGTGGTCGTACCTTGGAAATTCAACGTTTAATTGGACGTTCATTACGTTCTGTAGTAAACCTAGAGGCTTTAGGGGAACGTAGCATAACTGTTGATTGTGATGTAATTCAAGCTGATGGTGGTACTCGTACTGCTTCGATCACTGGTAGCTATGTTGCCTTAGTGGATGCGATACAATCTTTGTTAAAACAAGGTAAAATTACTAGCAATCCTATCCATGGAACATTAGCTGCCATATCGGTTGGTATTTATAAAGGTACACCTATTTTAGATTTGGATTATAAAGAAGATTCCGATGCTGAAACAGATATGAACATTGTAATGAATGATGGTTTTGCCTATGTTGAAATTCAAGGTACTGCTGAAGGACATGCTTTCCGAGCAGATGAGTTACAAACGATGTTAGGTCTTGCTAAAGATGGAATCAGTCAGTTGTTCGTTAAGCAAAATGCTGTTTTAGGAATGAGTTAATGTCCCAAGAAATAAAGCGGGAATCAACTGAAAAAATATTTTTATGGTTGTTTTTCCCAGTAATCATTAGCTTGTATTTGGTATATAAGTTTCCTACTTTATTTGTTCCGATTGAACAAGTTAGTGATACTTTTTATTTCTTTGGTAAAAGTACCTCATTTTGGTATGCAACTATTTATACTGCCATTGTCTGTTACTTTTCTTTAATGGTAATAATTCGTGGTATTAACCCATATAGCGTGGTTAACAAACCTATTTCTACCTATCAAAAAGCTAAGTTTAGTTCTATTTTCCTTAGTCAACTGATAGTATTTTATCTTATACCCTTCATTATTCCAACTTTACAAGAAGGTAGAGAGTTTTTTAATGATCCTTATCATGCGGTTAATAAAGATGCTTATGTCTATGTTTATAATGGTTTTACCTCAATAGGTGGCATGATTTATATCTTTGTTATTGTACCAGTACTTGCATGGTTGTTTGGCAAAAGATACTGTTCTTGGTTTTGTGCTTGTGGCAATCTTTCCGAATCGGTAGGAGTTAGTAAGTGGGGACAGCAATGGGTGAGAAATTATACTCCACGCAGTAAAATAGCTCTCAAATTAGAATGGTTGCAATTCTTTGTTTTAATTTTTGTTTTATGCTATGGCTTAGTATTATTTTTGGATATTTGGCAAGTATTTATCTCTCCTAGTTTGAAAACAGCTATGCAAAATTTCCAAATATTTGTAATTGATTTTATGTTTGGTGCAATCATTGGAATTGGAGCATATCCATTACTTGGAACACGAATTTGGTGTCGTTATGGTTGCCCTTTAGCCCAATTGATGAAGTTATTTGGTAAGTTTTCTTTGTCTCAAGCGAGAATTAAAGCTAATTTAAAATGTCGTGGTATTGGTGAATGTTCTAAAGTCTGTCCGATGGGAATTGATGTTAAATCCTTTGCTCATTTAAATAAACAGCCAATTGAAGGCATTTATGGACTAACTCAAACTCCTTGCATAAGTTGTGGTAGCTGTGTTGCCGCTTGTCCAACTAATGCTTTGGAATTTAAAACTATTTTTAGTTAAAAGTTGTCTGAACCAAAGCAAGGTTGTTACTATATACTGTAATTGTTATTATTTGAAGGGAATGAATATTAATCGGAAGTTATATGAACAAAAGGATATAATTCTACTTCAGTAAAAATAATTTGGTTAAGTATTTATCATGGTAGCTCTCACAAAAAGAAAGCAGGATGAGTTCCAAGCTTTTTATACAAATTGTAGCTATATAACTTCATATATGGTGAGTCTTTTGCGATGTCAAGGCAATGTATCTATTCTGGAGCCATGTGCAGGTGATGGTGCTTTTATTGAAGAATTAAAGGCAATAAATAATACTCCCAATATTACGGCTTACGAGCTTAATAGTGACAGTGTAAATATTTTACAAAGTAAATATTCTGATATTTCAAGCATTAAAATCAAACAAGAAGATTTTTTGTTACCATTTCAGTTGAATTTCAACAAATTTGATAGAGTAATAGGAAATCCTCCTTATGGGGCTTACCAATCACCAGCAAAAAGAAAACAATTAAAAAATGAATATCCACAGTTATATGCAAAAGAGACGTATGGTCTGTTTTTAGTTAAGGCAATGGAATCATTAAAAAAAGGTGGTCGTCTTGTCTTTATTGTTCCTGATACATATTTGACTCTCCATATGCACGAAGGCTTACGGAAAGAGTTACTTCAACATTATGAAATAGAATTAATTGTTTTGTTTCCTTCTAATTTTTTTCCTGGCGTAAACTTTGGTTATGCTGGATTAAGTATCATCTCAATTGTTAATAAAGTACCAAATAAGACCTATAGTTTTCCTGCTTATAATGGTCTTTCAACTTCCAAACAATTACTTGATTTATTAACTGAAAAACGAAAAAAATATGAAATTTGCAGACTGACATATAGTCAACTTAGCAAAAATCCATCAAGTGCTTTTTTGCTATCATCGAAAGACTGGATTAATTCTGCTTTAAGCACCAATAACTTGAAAGTTGGTAATATATGTTCAGTTGTTACCGGATTTTATTCTGGTAATGATGGAAAATATCTAAGACGTTCAAAATCAGTTACAAGGGGAATTAAAAAATATGCTCTTATAAATACTGATGATATTTGCAATGATGATTTATCTATAACACCACCACTTGATGGGCTAAATATTTCATCTTGCTGGGTTCCAATTGTTAAGGGTGGGAATAAGAAATTTTATAAAAACTCTGAATGGTTTATGAATTGGAGTAAAGAAGCACTTTATGATTACAAAGTAACAAATAAAAAACGAGCAAGATTTCAGAATCCACAATATTATTTTCATCAAGGTATTGGTGTACCAATGGTGTCATCTTCTTCAATAACTGGTTCATTAATAGATGGTAGGCTTTTTGATCAGTCTATTGTTGGGATATTTCCTAAGAAAAAATACGAATATTTAACTTATTTTTTTCTTGGCTTGTTTAATAGCAATGTCTGTAATGCTCTAATTAGAACAATAAATGCCAGTACAAATAATTCTGCAAATTATATTAAAAAAATACCAGTTATTATGCCTAACAAAATAATGTTAAATCAAATTAGCAATGAGGTAAGAAGAATTTTAATATTAGCAAAAAAACGTAATGTTGGAAATGATGATTTAGTAACATTAAACGAATATTACAATAAGATATATGGCTCAACAAATACATAATAATCATATGTTTTGGTACTGGGCTCCAAGTATATTGAACCACTACCGCCTAGAAGAGCGGTAGATTCAAAAATTTAGACTGGAAGTCTCTTTTCAACGGATTAAACCGCCGACTAAAGTAAAAAGCGTGGTGTGCTTCGCACGATTTTTATATAAATTT
>JAUCGN010000390.1 GCA_030378125.1 Thiotrichales bacterium HSG1
ACAATGCTAAGTTGCGTAAAGGAATTATGTAATTTTAAAATATAAATTATATGTATATTAAATCTAACTATTTATATAGTAACTTATTGTATTTAAATAGTTTCATAATATGATGACCTTGTCAATGCGTAAGTCCTAATGAACTACAAATATTTGTATAATCAAGCACTGGACTTATGAAGATTTAAAAGGTTGGTAGTTCTGTAATACACAGTATTTATCTCTTAATAATTACAATTGAAATTAATAACTTATGCTTTGTACAGGACTACCAAAAGGTTTATAATTTTCATTTAAGACTAAAGGTATTATCCCTTAAAGAATATATTTAATCAGACCTTTTTTTCTCACAATCATCAATTAGGTTGTCTAACAACTTTACTGACGATTTAGCTTCTTTCTTTATCTCATATAGAAAATCGATTTCACTTTTTGAGATATGATCATCTACAAACAACGAGTCTCTGAGAATATTAACCTCACGCTCACTAATATGTTTATCTGCTAAAGCAAAGGCTTTTGCTACTTTACGCCATTCAGCCATCATTCAACTCCCATTTAAATTAATTATGACATTTGTCGAGCCAACAGTATCATATTAAGTTTAATAATACAATATCACCGTTCCATAAAAGGATTGTTTTTTAATTGTTCACCAATGGTCGATATGGCCTCCGATCCATAATGATGGCCCGGATGGATAACCGTTTCAGGTGGCAAGTTACCTAATCTATGTAAAGATTGCTGCATCTGTTGTTGATCTCCACCGGGTAGATCGCAACGCCCACAAGCATTTACAAATAAAGTATCCCCAGTTATTAAATGTCCATCCATGTAATAACAAACTGAGCCGGGAGTATGACCGGGAGTATGTAAAACCTCTATTTTAGTTGCACCTAGTTGAATTATATCCCCTTCTTTATGTAAAATTGGATTGTTTAGTTCTTGTCCCCAAAATTTGGCCTCAAGTTCTGACAAATGTACTTTGACATTAACTTTTTCTAACCAAGCTTGCAAACCATCGGTGTGATCATAATGGCTATGAGTGAGTAATATATCAGTAATTTTAATGTCTTGGTGGTTTGCTAAAGCGACTATCTTAGGAATTTCCCAAGCTGGATCAACAACAGCCGCAGTTTTGGAACTATGGTCTTGAATTATGTAAATAAAATTCTCCATAGGTCCTAATTCTAAAGTGTGGATAGTTTTCATAGGGTTTGTTGTATATATAGCTCTTCAGATAAATATTTTGACCAAAAGACCTGATATATTTTAAAAACCTGTCAGGTATGAGAACTTTTATTTTTCTGAAAAACTATAGTTTAGTAAATTATTTCAGTTCGTTGGAAAAATTTAGAGCTAATTGCTTCCGTATTCCAAACTACCTTTATTGTACCTGATACTGGTAATTTGATTAGTTTTAATATGCCGAGTAAATTCAAAAAAACCACTTATACCTTCATTTTCTCCTGCAACTTCGTTAAATGCTTGTTGCATACAGGAACTACGAGTAGTCGCAAATATTTGTATTTTGAGTTGGATAGCCAAATCAAACAACATTTGCCACACAGCTTTTTGCTTAGTGTGATGAATACCAGTTTCAATTTCGTCAATTAACAAAATGCCATCCTGATTATCTACCAACTGCAAAATAATATCGGCCATTCTATTTATAGAATTACCATATAAGAATAAAGGA
>JAUCGN010000391.1 GCA_030378125.1 Thiotrichales bacterium HSG1
CATAATATTATGACCTTGTCAATGCGTAAGTCCTAAACCACTAATTTGTCAGAATCAGAATTCACAGAATTTAAGAATTTGCAGGATAACTTCATTAATTTGATTGGATTTTATCCTGAAAATCCTAATTCAGATAAAATTATTAGGAAACAAATATGCAAAAAATAACAACAGAACCTTTGCCACAACAATTTCAGCAAAAAATATCAAATTGTATAGAAAGTCATGACGTGTTGTATGTAAATCAAGAAAAAGACGTAAATTTTGTGGTCATTGGAATAGAAGATTGGAAAGCAATTGAAGAAACCGTTTTTTTAAACAAAATACCTAATTTAGTAGAAAGTATCCATCAAGCCAATAAAGAACCTCTTGAACAAGGAACAGCTTTAGAGGATTTGGATTGGTGAGATGGAAAATAATTTTAAGTCGCCAAGCTACTAAAGATGCAAAAAAATTAGCTAGAACTGGTTATAAATTTAAAACAGAAAAACTATTAAAAATAATAGAAATAAATCCATATCAAAATCCACCACCTTATGAAAAATTAGTTGGCAATTTGCATGGTTTTTATTCAAGGCGTATTACAATTCAGCATCGCTTAATTTATAGTATATTAGACACAGAAAAAGTTATTCATGTGTTAAGAATGTGGACTCATTATGAATAAAATATAGTCAGCTTCAAATGGAAAGACAATCCACAAGATAACCAAATCGGTCTAGTCGCCCAAGAAGTCGAAAAAATACTCCCAGAAATAGTATCCACCGACTCCGAAGGCTATAAATCCATTGCTTATGGGAAATTAACGGCTGTTTTACTTGAGACTATTAAAGAATTGCAATTAAAAGTTGAGAGGCTTGAACAGAAGTAGATTGTTTGAATCAGGATTTAACGGATTAAAGGATAAAACATGATTAAACCTTTTTAAACCTATTATTTAATCCTGAAAATATTTTAATCCGTGTAATCTTGTTCAAAAATATTTCTGTAAATTTTGATTCTGACAATATTATTAAGGTACTTAAATGAACACATTAACTTTAAAAGAAGCATCAACTAACCTACCACATATTATAGCAAAAACCATCAAAAATAGTGATGAAACAATAATTATTGGCGATGATGGTGCAGTTATTATGATAGATAAAGATTATTGGGAAGAAATCCAAGAAACTCTATTATTACTCCGTGATAAAAAATCGCTAACTGCTTTATTGGAGGGACATCAACAAAGAGAACAAGGATTTATCCCAGCAAGTAAAACAATGGATGAAGTATTTAATGACCTACCAAATTAATATTTTACCAAATGCTGAAAATGATTTGAAATGGTTTAGACAAAATTCAAAAAAAGATTATCTCAAATGTTTTGATTTAGTTAGAGCTATAATTATTGACCCAAGAAATGGAATTGGAAAACCAGAACGACTTAAATATTTTAGTGAAGAAGTATATAGCAGAAGAGTTAATCATAAAGACCGAATGATTTATGCGAATTAAGAGTTAAAAAAATATATTTAAAATCAGATAATTAAATACTATTCAAAAGCCAATAAAAACATAGCAGCAGTAAGTCTACCAAAAACATGAACCATTAAACCTTTGGCAGAACGAACTTTGGAAGCCATTTGAATATTGGTTTTTTCTTGAATCCAATTAAAAAGAGATTCAATAGGTTGACGCACACGACTGACAGAA
>JAUCGN010000392.1 GCA_030378125.1 Thiotrichales bacterium HSG1
ATAATTGTTTATAAGCCGGTTGCCAACGAATTTCATTAGCAAAATGAGGGTCTTTAATCACCTGTTCTCTTAAATCACGAGCTACTCTTCTAAATCTTCCACTACCCAGCAATACTTCTCCCACTTGATTAGGAAAATTAGCTTGGGGTGGAATTTGAGGCTCCCCAGTAGAAATTAACGAGAAAAAAGTACTGTAAAAATCCAGAAAACCTAATAATACTTGTTCATATTCATACCAAAAATATTGATCTTTGAGTTTGTCGATTCCACCTTTCACTTCCCAGCTAGGTAAACCTTGTGGATAACCTGTTAATTTAATACCAGATTCTTCCGTAGAAATTGGCTGTAAAATTTGTAAATCTAAAATTTCTAAAAACTCGTTATATACTCCGCTTAGATGACGCAAAAATAAGCTGTGATGTCCACTATCGGTTAAATTTTGATCACTTGGATTAGCATATTCAGCATTTTCTATATCCTGATTTTGAAATACCATAAAATGATTGTGAATCATGCGGATGCTTGGAACTCCAGGTTTATTCAAAGGCCAAGTAGCATCCAAACAAGCTTCCCCAGTGAGAACTAAATGTTGATCTGGGTCTGGGTATTTTTCTACCATATATTCCATGATAATACGAGTCATATGGTTCCAAACTTTCTTTGGTTTACGTTGTACCTGATCACGTCTAACTGGCCGTCCCAATGGGTCAAGAATACGTTTTGAAGTATCTAACATAATAGATGTATCAAATTCGACACTATGCCCAATTAATTTACGGTACATCAGTAAATCTTCAGGAGTGCGAAATAGACCATTTTCTTCGGCCAAGTTTTTTAGATTAGCCGAGCTATTAAAAAATTCAACTGGTGGCATGCCCGGTGGAATAGTTAATGACAGTTTAGGACGTGGTGTTACGATTGCTCTTGCGGATGGTCTCATGAATTATTGCCTGTATTTGGTTTAAATTAGTTTTCAAACATCTTTTAATAGACAATACCTTTGCCAATCATCTAGTTGTTTCGGGAATGGAGCGAAGAAAATTTCCTAAAACTCAAATAACACAAATGTTTCTGGAAGTTGTATCTCATTCCTGAAACAACAAATTTTAACATTGGCGAAGGTATTGGATAGAAATTATTAATTATATTTTGGTCAGTTTCATTAACACTGATCCTACATGAACTTATATTATAATACTTTTGTCAATGTATAAGTCCTAATTTTCTAGTTCACCGGTTGTTTATAGGCTGTTCCAGCCACTTCACGCACCATTTTGGGTACTAAATAACCGGGTAACTGAACTCGCATTTGTTCTAACAATTCCACAGCTTGATTTTCTGGTACTTCAAAATGAGCAGCTCCTTGTACTCGATCCAACAAATGTAAATAATAAGGTAATACTCCACAATTAAACAATGCTTCACTGAGATTAATCAAGGTTGTTATGTTATCATTGACACCATGTAGTAAAACAGATTGGTTTAACACAGTGATGCCATGAGCAATTAAATTTTGTAAAACCAGTTTAACACTTGTGTCTATCTCGTTAGCGTGATTAACATGTACGACCATAATCGGTTGTAAACGACTTTGAGTCAAACTAGTTAATAAAGTTGAATTAATTCGCTCTGGTAAAACTATTGGTAATCGAGTGTGAATTCGTAACCGTTTTACATGGGAAATATTAGCGATAT
>JAUCGN010000393.1 GCA_030378125.1 Thiotrichales bacterium HSG1
AAAGAAATTTTGCAACAGTACGCCCAACAAAACATTTATCCAGTTGATGATTTTTCGATTGGGGTATTTGCCAATATTTAAATTAGGATAAAAAATGGACAAGAAACTACTTGATATATTAGTTTGCCCAATAACCACAGGGCCATTGATTTATGATAAAGATAAGCAAGAATTAATTTGCAAAGGTTCTCGACTGGCTTATCCAATTCGTGAAGGGATTCCAGTAATGTTAGCAGATGAAGCTCGTAATTTAAATTTGGAAGAACTCGAACAACTGAAATGATTAAAATATTATTTGTTTGTATGGGCAATATCTGTCGTTCACCAACTGCCGAAGGCGTATTTAGCAATTTAGTGCATCAAGCTAGATTAAGTGAACAGATTTATATTGATTCTGCCGGCACTCATAATTACAACATAGGCGGAGCACCAGACTTACGTTCTCAAGCAACTGCCTTGCAACATGGAATTAACATAAGCCAATTAACTGCTCGTCAAGTCACTGCTGATGATTTAGCTGATTTTGACTACATATTAGCGATGGATCGAAGTAATTTACAAGTTTTACATTCTTTATGTAATCCAGAAGATAAACCCAAAATTCACCTATTCCTTAGTTTTGCCCCTGAATTAAATGTGCAAGAAGTTCCCGATCCTTATGAGGGAAAAGAAGGATTTGAACATGTATTTAACTTAATAGAGGCAGGCAGTAAGGGGTTATTGACAGAAATATCTTAATTTATTAAGTTTAATGTCGGGAACGATATGTGATTCTACCTTTATTTAAATCATAAGGTGTTAATTGTACTGTAACTTTATCGCCAGTTAAGATACGAATATAATGTTTACGCATTCGCCCAGAAATATGAGCCGTAACAATGTGATCATTTTCTAATTTAACTCTGAACATAGTGTTAGGCAGTGTCTCAGTTACCACTCCTTCCATCTCAATACTTTCTTCTTTAGCCATATTATTCCTTTAAAATTTTTAAATTAAGCTGATAAAGCTATAGACAATATATTATTCACTCACTGAAAGTCAATGTTTTTTTAAATATGCAAAAAATTAGATTAGATAAATGGTTGTGGGCTGCCCGTTTTTTTAAAACTCGTAGTTTAGCAACAAGTGCAATTAGCGGTGGTAAAGTACATTTAAATTCGCAACGCACTAAACCAGCTAAAGAATTACAAATTGGTAATGAATTAAATATCCGTAACGGCCATCATGAACGCACTGTTATTGTACGCAGTTTATCTGATCAGCGTAGACCTGCTAAAGAAGCTGTGTTGTTGTATGAAGAAACTCCGGAAAGTATTGCTAAACGAGAACAAAATACAGAGTTATATCGTCAAGCTGCTGCATTACGTCCTCGTGGTACTGGTAGACCTACAAAAAAACAACAGCGTGATATTCATAAGTTTGTCAGAAAAACTACTGATGAGTGATTTCTCATTTGTTCAAATTACTTTTTTGCATAATTTCAACTGTTTGGTCTAGCATATCTTGATTTCTTTTAAACCCAAACACTGTTAAGTACAAACTTAAATTTTTAACAAATTGAGGAGCCCAAGTTTCCTTAACATCCAAAGCATTGCTAACAGCATGGATTAAATTAGGAAAATCTCGCCTAATCAGATTCCTAACTTGATCAGTATTTTTACCTTCTTCATAACTCATATAAGCTGATACTTGAG